>LFTM01000308.1:8258-14739 GCA_001513505.1 Clostridiales bacterium DTU092
GGGCAAGGCCTTTTGAATTCAGTAGCTCTTGATGAGGTTATCAAGGCGTTAAATTTTGAGATTGTGTATAGAGGAGACAAGACGGATATTGAGGTTACAACCAGCGATATAAACAGACCGGGACTTCAACTTGCCGGATTTTTTGATTACTTTGCCAGCGAAAGAATTCAGGTATTAGGCAAAACCGAGCTTACCTTTTTGGAGGGGTTAAGTTCCGAAGTCCGGCAGGAAAGGTTGTGCAAGCTGTTTAGCTATGAAATTCCCTGCCTTATTGTGTCCAGAGGTATGAACATACCCGGCTATATCACCGATTGTGCGGTGAGGTATAACAGGCCTGTGCTACGCTCCCAGCTGGCAACTACCAATCTTGTCAGCAGACTTACAAGCTATCTTTCATCTGCTCTCGCTCCAAGAATAACCCGTCACGGTGTCCTTGTAGATGTGTACGGCGCAGGTGTATTTCTGATGGGTGAAAGCGGTATAGGAAAAAGTGAAACAGCATTGGAACTGATAAAAAGAGGTCACCGCCTTGTAGCCGATGATGCTGTGGAAATAAAAAAGGTGGCGGAGAACCGGCTTGTTGGTGAAGCTCCGGAACTGATCAGACACTTTATGGAGATACGGGGAATAGGCATAATTGACATCAAGGCCATGTATGGTGTAGGAGCGGTAATAAACAACAAACCATTGGATATTGTTATATATATGGAGGTTTGGGACAGCAATAAGGAATATGACAGGCTGGGATTGGTGGAAGACTACATTGAAATTCTTGGTGTAAAGCTGCCTAAAATAGTCCTTCCTGTACGTCCGGGAAGAAATCTGGCAATCATAGTTGAGGTTGCTGCCAGAAACTGGCGGCTTAAGAACATGGGATACCATGCCGCCCGGGAGTTGGATAACAGGCTCAATGAATTGATCCAGATGAATAAAGGTTAAAAAAGTTTTTTCTCCTTGTTTCTTGAAAATATTTGTTTAATAAGGCAGGAATACTGAAGTAAATATGCCCATATAAATGGAGTGAAGGTTTTACTTGGAGGGGTTATATGAAATTGAGGGTAAAGCCATTTACTCTTTTTTTATATGGGATTGTGTTGGTGCTGATTGTAATAGGAGCAAAGATCATCAGTAACGGTGTAAATCTCCCCGATCCTTTGGAACCCCTTACTGTAAAAAAGCCTGAATGGACAGGCTTGATAACACTTTGGGATGTAAACTATGTTGATTGCGGTACGGGCAGTAACGCAGGATGGCTTAACCGGCAAATTCAGCGGTTTGAAAGGAATAACCCCGGGGTTTTCATTGATGTAAGGAGAATAACACCAGAAAGAATGAAAATGTACTTTGAAGGTAATATGCGGGATGAATTCTTGCCGGATATAATTGCATTACCGGTATATGAAGAAATTGTTCCACAGGATCTTTTGCTGGATCTTAAGCCATATATTAAGCAAAATGAGCTTGACAGACTCCACCATATTGCAAAAAAACGTATCACCAGAAATGGGAAGATCATCGGAATACCCTGGATGATAGCGCCTTATGCTTTGATTTTCAATAACCGGCTGGTTGAAGAGGCAAATATTATCATTCCGGAGGAAGAGCTGGATTTTTCATTTTTGGATTCGGCTGTAAGAAACTTGACATTTAGCAAAATGGAAGGAAAAAGTCAGCAGCAGTACTTTGGTTTCTGCACTTACTCCAATTTCCATTCCCGTCCTCTGCTGAGTATTATTCATGGAAATGAAGATACAATAATAGATAGAAAAGCTTATAATTTAATACTGAAATGGTACCAGGAATCGGGTGCTTTACCTCAGGGTATGGCAGATTATACATTCAATGAGGCATGGGAATTATTCGCCAGACAGGGCAGGGTTGGGATATTACTTGGAAATGTAAGGGCTATATACCAAATGCGGAGCCTGCAGCAGATGGGTAAAGGATTTGATATAACAGTGAAGGGGATACCAGCTGATGATAAAAAGGGATTATTTTCAGATCAAGTTGGTGCTTATGGAATAATAAAAACAGGCAACCGGGAAAAACTCGGTTTGTGTGTTTCCTTTCTAAAGATGTTGATTGAAGATGATGCTCAGAAAGAACTAAAACTCATAGGAGCATTCCCGGCTGTATCTACAATTGAGGCCATATACCAGGATGATCCCCAGATGAGTGTACTGGAATCTTCGTTGCAGAATTATATCTTCAGTCCCGATGATCGGCATTGGAAAGAGAATGGGGAACGTGCATACGCTGAAGTTAAACAAATACTTGGAAGAGCTTCCGGTACTGAAGAATGAGCCATTGCGGTTAAGGGTATATATGAAGTGATGCTTGCTATAGGAATAAAAATAGTATAAACTATTTTATATTAATTTGATAGTAAATGGAACTTATTAATAAATTGGTAATGGGAGTCAGACTATGGATATCGAAAAAGTATATAACGATTTGGTTAAATATATTCCTGCAGATCAGGTTTTAATGAACGAATCAATGAAAAACCATACCTCGTTCAGGATAGGCGGGCCGGCTGACATATTGGTTATACCATCCCACACCGAACATATACGCCATATATTGGAAGTATGTCAAAAATGGGACATACCTTTCATGATCATGGGTAATGGATCCAATCTGCTGGTGATGGACAAAGGTATAAGAGGTGTGGTAATAAAAATGTCGGGTCTTTTTAATGGAGTATCGGTTGAAGGAACCTGCATAAGAGCCCAGTCAGGGATCTTGCTTTCGGCACTCTCTAAGAAAGCACTTCAGGCCGGGCTGGCCGGTTTGGAGTTTGCCAGCGGGATACCGGGAACCCTTGGAGGAGCTGTAGCTATGAATGCCGGAGCATACGGCGGAGAGATGAAGGATGTTGTTGACTGGGTACAGGTTATGGATTTTCAGGGGGAAATATATAATTTTTACAAAGAACAACTTCAATTTGGGTACCGTACCAGCTATATTCAAGAAAAGCCGTTAATAGTGACGGAAGTTAATTTATCTTTAAAACCAGGCGATCCGGAAGAGTCAAGGGCCATTATGAATGAGCTGACAAAAAAAAGACGGGACAAACAGCCATTGTCGCTGCCGAGCGCAGGAAGCGTTTTTAAACGTCCTAAAGGATATTATGCGGGAAAACTGATAGAAGATGCCGAGCTTAAAGGATTTCGTATAGGTGATGCTCAGGTTTCCGAGAAGCATGCCGGCTTTATCGTAAATCTTGGTAATGCGACCGCAAAAGATGTAATTATGTTAATTGAGACAATTAAACATAAAGTTAAAGAGGATACGGGTGTAGAGCTGGAACATGAGATAAAAATTGTTGGGGAAGAATGAAGGTGTATAAACTATGGAATATTGCTTAACAGCTGATTTTCATACCCATACACGCTACAGCCACGGGAAGGGTACAATAGAACAGAATGTGCTCATGGCACTGCAAAAGGGCCTGAAAAAGATAGCCATAACCGACCATGGCTTTAATCATTTTGGATTTGGCATGGGCATTAGTGATATTGATCGGATGCGGAGAGAAATTGATGGTTTAAGGAAAAAATACCGTGATATAGAAATATTGTTTGGTGTTGAAGCCAATTTGACCAGTTTAGATGGGGATATAGATATACCCGAAGAGTATATTAACGCCTTCGATATTATTTTAATGGGTTTTCATAAGGCTGTGGTTCCCTTTTCAGCTAAGGATGGATGGCAGCTTTTTGCAAAAAACATGTTATATCCGATTCTGCCTCTTCATGATAAAGAGAGAGTGCGGCATGACAACACCATGGCTATGGTCTTTGCTATGGAACGTTATCCAATTCATACTATTACCCATCCAGGTGCTAAAATAGATATTGACACGGCAATTCTGGCGCGAAACGCACGGAAACATAATGTGTTCCTGGAGATTAACAGTTATCACGGTTTTATGACGGTAGATTATGTCAGGACAGCTATGAAGCAAGGGGCCTGTTTTGTTATAAACAGCGATGCGCATAGGCCTGAGCAGGTGGGGGAAGTGTCAAAGGGAATTATGATTGCCAGGGAAGCCGGATTACCACCTGACCGGATTGCAAACTCAAAAGATTTTTCTCAATAAATATGCTATAATATAGGTAAAGTTCTGGTTATGCACAAAGTATGAAGTAAGCAAACCAAACCTAGGGGATGGAGGTAAACAAAGGTAATGCGTTTTATTATTGTCACGGGGTTGTCCGGTGCGGGCAAAACCCTGGTGATACGTTGTCTGGAGGATATGGGGTTCTTTTGCGTTGACAATCTGCCGCCCAAACTTATTCAAAAGTTTGCCGAACTGTGTTATCAGTCGTCAGGTAAAATAGATAAAATTGCTATAGTGGTGGACATTAGAGGTGGGGGCTTTTTTGACGATCTTTTTGAGTGTTTGTATATACTCAAAGAATCCGGTTATGACTATGAAATTTTATTTTTAGATGCATCGGATGAGGTGTTGATAAAACGGTATAAAGAGAGCAGGCGTATGCATCCTCTGGTAAAGGAAGGCCGGGTTATACAGGGGATAAATCTGGAACGTGAGCGCCTGAGCAGTCTTAAAGAAAAAGCCACATACGTTATAGATACCAGCTATATGCAGCCAAAAGAGCTTAGGGAAACACTGCTGAACCTTTTTGGTGATAACCGGGAGTATAAAAACTTGCTTATATCGGTCATATCCTTTGGGTTTAAAAATGGTATTCTTCTGGATGCTGATTTGATTATAGATGTCCGGTTTCTGCCAAATCCATATTATGTAGACGAACTTAAACACAAAACGGGAATAGATACTGATGTAAAGAAATATATTTTTTCATTTCCTGAAACGAAAATTTTCTTAAACAAACTGGATGATATGCTGAGCTTCTTAATTCCATATTATATTAGAGAAGGCAAATCCCAGCTTGTTATCGGAATAGGGTGTACCGGCGGGGTACATCGTTCGGTAGCCATAGCTAATGCCGTCTATGATTTCCTGAGGAATAAAGGGTATCGTGTAAGTGTTGATCATAGAGACATTCAAATCAGGAAAGCTGAGTGATAGTTAATGAAGCTTTTTATTTTTGGTGCTATTGCAGGAGCTGCTTTATGCATTTTATTAATATATTTGATTAAGCATCTGAGAAAGAATAATAATGTTAAAGAAAAATTTGAGAACTGGATTCTGCAAAAGAGGGATTTAAAAGTAGTTGCTATAGGTGGAGGAACCGGTTTGTCCACGCTGCTTAGAGGTTTAAAGCTGTATACCCGGAATATAACTGCTGTAGTAACTGTAGCCGACGACGGCGGCAGTTCAGGGATGCTCCGGGAAGATCTGGGGATCCTCCCTCCCGGCGATATTCGCAATTGTATACTGGCACTTGCCGATGTAGAACCTATAATGGAACGTCTTCTGCAGTACCGCTTTAATGAAGGGACACTGAAAGGGCAGAATTTAGGAAATTTACTGATAGCTGCCGTTACAGATATAGCCAATGGTTTTGAAGCCGGAATAAGGGAGATCAGCAATGTTCTGGCGGTTACCGGAAGAGTGTTGCCGGTATCCCTGGAAGATATTCATCTGGTAGCTAAACTTGAAGATGGTACGATTATCCATGGAGAGTCAAAAATTCCTGATGAACAAATAAAAAAGAAAAGCCCAATTGTAGAGATATCCATGGATAAGCCTTACTGCAAAGCGTTACCCGAGGTAATTCAGGCAATAAAGGATGCTGATGTTATAGTTTTTGGCCCCGGCAGCCTCTACACGAGCATTATTCCAAACATAATAATTAAGGAAGTTGCACAGGCTATTGGTGAAAGTGATGCTGTAAAGGTGTATGTATGTAATATAATGACCCAGCCGGGTGAAACCACAGGCTACTCTGTGGCGGATCATGTCAAAGCAATTATAAAACATGGCGGCCCAAATCTGATTGATCTTGTGTTAGTGAATTCTACAAGGTTACCTTATGGTCTTTTGGCCAAATACCGTTTGGAAGGTTCATCTCAGGTTGAGCATACGGGTATGGAAGCACAAAAGGAACTGGATATTGAGTTTATCAAAGCAGATTTAGCCGATTTTTCCAAGGGTTTGATTCGGCATGATCCACAAAAGTTGGCAAAGAAAATTATTGAGATCGCATGGGACAGAATCAACAGTAAAGGATTATTGGGGTGAGGTAAATGTCCTTCTCGTCAGCTGCGAAAAACGAGTTATGTCGTATCCCGCTGCAAAAAAGATGTTGTATGCTGGCGGAGTTGGCGGCATTTATTAATTTGAACGGGACTATACTATTTTCGGGAAATAGGAAGGTTCGGTTGTATTTGACTACCGAAAATGCATCGGTAGCCCGCAGGGTTTTTAAGTTGATTAAAAATCTGTATTCATTTCACCCTGAAATATATATGCGTAAGAACCGGCGATTAAGAAAAAGCAATATATATATATTAACAGTATCCCAGCTGTCTCTTATACACATCT
>LFTM01000308.1:14778-20862 GCA_001513505.1 Clostridiales bacterium DTU092
TATTAACAGTATCCCAGCCGGCGCAGGCGGGAAAAATTCTCAAGGATACCCATGTGCTTTATATCAATGAATATCATAACATCGACATATATACCGGTATCTATCCCCGGCTGGTTGAAAGTGAGTGCTGTAAAAGAGCCTATCTCAGAGGTGCCTTTCTATCGGCTGGCTCTATAAGTGATCCTGAAAAGAGCTATCACCTGGAGATTACAACCAATAACCGTAAATATGCCGGTGAACTGTCTCAGATTATGCAATTCTTTGATATGCGTCCAAAGGACGTTGAGAGAAAAGGAAGTTATGTGGTATACTTGAAAGAGAGTGAGAATATAGTCCGGTTTTTAAATATTACCGGTGCCCATGGAGCTTTACTTGAGCTGGAAAACATACGAATCCGGAAGGATATGCGTAACAATATTAACCGAATTGTGAATTGTGAGACGGCAAACCTGGAAAAAACGGTCAATGCTGCGGTCAGGCAAATAGAAAACATTAAATATATTGATGAATGTATCGGTCTTAATAAACTTTCTCCTTCGCTTCGGGAAATCGCAGAATTGCGTCTTAAATACAGTGATGCAAGTTTGAGAGAATTAGGTCAGATGCTTGTTCCTCCTGTGGGGAAATCAGGCGTCAATCATCGTTTGCGAAACTGGAAAGGATCGCCGATGATTTGAGAAGAAAAGGGGAAGGGAAAGGGGAGATTTAAGTGTTGGAAACCAGGATCACCATAGCCCATGAAGCCGGTCTTCAGGCACGTCCGGCTGCTTTGTTTGTTCAGGTAGCTAATAAATTTACTTCCCGCATATGGATAGCAAAAGGAGATAAAAAGGTAAATGCAAAAAGTATATTAGGAGTTATGTCTCTGGGAGTGCGTCAAGGAGATGAGATAACCGTTATAGTTAACGGTGATGATGAAGAGAATGCCATGTCTGCGATGCAGAAATTGATAGCATCAAATTTTTCGGAAGTCCCCCAGGATGGTACAGGAGACTAGTCTTATACAGGTATGCAGGTTAACATAATTTATGAATATGGATGATGTTTGAAAAGAGTTTACGGCAACTTTATCAAGTTGCTTTTTCTTTTATTAGTAACACCAGGGTATATTGTTTCATTCTATGGAAGATGGTACAATAATATCATAAAATGTAGATTTGGCAGAGGAGCGAGGTATGGGCACAAAGCATAATCGCATAATTGAGTATATAAAACAGTTAGAGGTGGGAACCCGGATATCCGTCCGCAAGATAGCCCAGCAGCTGGGTGTAAGCGAAGGCACGGCCTACCGTGCTATTAAGGAAGCTGAGAATCGGGAATATGTAAAAACATTTCCCCGGGCCGGTACGTTGAGGATCGAGAAGGTAGAGAAAAGGGATATCGAAAGGCTTACCTATGGAGAGGTTGTATCAATTGTAGACGGTACAGTTTTGGGTGGAGAGAGAGGTCTGGATAAAACTTTGTCGCGATTTGTTATCGGGGCCATGACCATTGATGCCATGAAAATGTATTTGTCGTCCGGCAGTTTGCTAATCGTTGGTAACCGGGAAGAAGCGCATCGGCTGGCGTTGGAGAATGACTGTGCAGTTCTGATAACTGGCGGTTTTATGTGCAGCCAGGATATCCGTGACTTGGCAAACAAAAAAGGGTTACCCGTTATAACATCCAGTTACGACACTTTTACGATTGCTACTATGATCAATAAAGCAATATCGGAGCAGATGATAAAGAAGGATATACTGTTGGTTGAGGATATAATGGTACACAACCCAAAATGCCTTCATGTTGACGATACCATAGAAAAATGGCGGACGCTTTTTACTACCACAGGAC
Source organism: Clostridiales bacterium DTU092 (assembly GCA_001513505.1). Taxonomy (GTDB): domain Bacteria; phylum Bacillota; class Clostridia; order Caldicoprobacterales; family Caldicoprobacteraceae; genus DTU074. The sequence continues at coordinate 16,612 of LFTM01000308.1, forward strand.
ACAGCAGGTTTCCCGTAGTTAATACTCAGGGCCATGTAGTAGGTATTATAACACCCAAAGATGTTGCCCATTCCAATGAAGAGTCCATACGGCGTATTATGACGCCCAACCCGGTTACTGTAGGTCCGAAAACCACCATTGCATATGCTGCACACATTATGATTTGGGAAGGCATAGAATTGTTGCCGGTTATCGAGAATAAAAAGCTGGTTGGGATAGTGACCAATCAGGATGTAATAAAGGCACTTCAGTATATGCGTAATCAGCCACAGGTAGGCGAGACGCTTGAAGACATGGTATTGAGCGGATTTGAAAGCAAAAAAGAGGAAGACAGCATGATATTTACCGGTGAAGTATCGTCTGTACTTCTTAATCAGATAGGTACTGCAAGCTGGGGAGCCATGGCCATGCTTTTATCTACTATAGGCAGTGTTGCCATCAGGAAGCATAGACAGACCGATATAATTCTGGACAGTTTCACTATATACTACGTAAAACCGGTACAACTGGACGATCAATTGACAGTCAGCGCAAAGGTGATTGAAGAAGGAAGAAGCTCCAATAAGATTGAAATAACATGCTGCCATGACAAGGAAATTGTGGCAAAAGCGTTGATGTCAGCAAGAAGCATGCGGTAGTAAAAGGGGGTTATAACCCGGATGACCAATTTCGTACACCTTCATGTTCATACCGAATATAGTCTGCTGGATGGGGCCGCCCGGATCCCGAAACTCCTTGACAGGTGCAAGGAACTGGGCATGTCGAGTATTGCCATTACGGATCACGGTGCTATGTATGGAGTGGTTGATTTTTATAGAGAAGCAAAGGCACGTGGAATTCATCCTATTATTGGATGCGAGGTGTACATCGCACCCAGATCTATGAACTACAGGGAACCCCGTACGGATAGCAATTACGCCCACCTGGTTTTGTTGGCAGAAAATCAAAAAGGCTATGAAAATCTGGTTAAACTGGTTTCCATGGGTTTTACTGATGGTTTTTATTATAAACCGCGGATCGATTATGATGTGCTGTCTCAATACAGCGAAGGATTGATAGGGCTTAGTGCCTGTTTAGCCGGCGATATTCCAAGATTGCTTAACAACGGTCAATACAATCAGGCCCGAGACTTAACCCTTCGTCTGAGGGATATTTTTGGAGAGGGTAATTTCTTTTTAGAGCTGCAGGATCACGGTATAGAGCAGCAAAAAGCCATAAATGATCAACTTATGACGTTAAGCAGGGAAACCGGAGTTCCCGTTGTTGTTACCAATGATGTTCACTATATTGAAAAAGAGGATGCTGAGGTTCATGATGTATTACTGTGCATTCAGACCGGAAAAACAATTGATGATGAGGATCGTTTAAAGTTTGAGACAGACGAGTTCTACCTTAAGTCCCCGGATGAGATGGTGCAGTTGTTCAAACATTGCCCGGAAGGTATAGAAAACGCCATTGTGATAGCACAGCGATGTAAAGTTGATTTTGATTTTAATACCCTTCATCTTCCAAGATATGACGTACCCGAGGGGTATACCGGGGCAGAATACTTAAGGCACCTGTGCTACCAGGGGATGGAACGAAAGTATTCTCCGGTCACACATGAGGTTAAGGAACGCCTTGAGTATGAGCTTGACATCATTGAACAGATGGGTTATGTAGATTATTTCCTGATTGTTTGGGATTTTATTAAGTTTGCCCGGGAAAACGGAATAATGGTGGGACCGGGACGGGGAAGTGCAGCAGGAAGCCTTGTGGCTTATGTCCTGGATATCACCCAAATAGATCCTTTGAAGTATAACCTCCTGTTTGAACGGTTTTTGAATCCTGAAAGGGTAACAATGCCCGATATTGATGTGGATTTTTGTTATGAAAGGCGACAGGAAGTCATCGATTACGTGACTGAAAAGTACGGGAAGGACAGGGTAGCTCAAATCATTACCTTTGGGACCATGGCGGCCCGTGCCGCTGTAAGAGATGTTGGGCGAAGCCTGAATTTTTCTTACGCAGAGGTGGACAGGATAGCCAAGATGATTCCTTTTGAGCTGGGGATGACCATAGAGCGTGCTCTGGAGATAAATCCCGAACTGAGAACCCTGTATAATGAAGACTATCGGGTAAAAAGACTGATAGACACATCAAAAAAACTGGAAGGTATGCCAAGACACGCTTCAACTCATGCTGCCGGAGTGGTTATTTCAAAGGAACCTATAACCCAGTATGTTCCGCTGCAAAAAAATGATGATATTATTACTACCCAGTTTCCTATGGGTACAATAGAGCAGCTGGGTCTGCTGAAAATGGATTTTCTGGGTCTCCGTACCCTGACAGTTATCAGGGATGCATTGGATCTTATAAAGACAAATACCGGTAAGACAATAAATATTGAGGAAATTCCGTTGGATGATCCCGGAGTGTATGATATGCTTTCCCAGGCTGATACCGATGGTGTATTTCAACTGGAAAGCAGTGGAATGAGGCAGTTTCTGAAGGAACTAAAACCAAACACCTTTGAAGATATCATTGCGGGTATCTCACTGTATCGCCCGGGGCCAATGGATCAGATTCCTCAATATATAAAGAATAAAAACAATCCCCAATCAATAGAATATATTCATGATTCACTGGAGCCTGTTCTTAGTGTTACTTATGGCTGTATTATTTATCAGGAACAGGTTATGCAGATCGTCAGGGATCTTGCAGGATATTCTTTGGGCCGGTCAGACCTGCTCAGGCGGGCCATGTCAAAGAAAAAATCCGATATAATGGAAGAAGAGAGACGAAATTTTATATATGGACTAAAAGATGAGGATAGCGGTATAGAAGTACCGGGAGCACTATCCAGTGGTATTCCACTGGATAAAGCAAATCAGATTTTTGATGTCATGGCCGAATTTGCGAAATATGCTTTTAACAAATCCCATGCGGCTGCATACGCGCTGGTAGCATATTGGACAGCCTGGCTGAAATATCACTATCCCGTGGAATATCTGGCAGCACTGATGACCAGTGTTATGTCAAATACCGGTAAGGTGGCGGCATATATACAATACTGCCGGAAGAGAGGCATTGATGTACTGCCACCTGATGTAAATCAAAGCCGGGCAAACTTTACAGTTGTAGGCAATAAGATACGGTTTGGTCTGGCTGCTGTTAAAAATGTCGGCATTCCGGCAATAAATGCTATTATAGAAGCCAGGGAAAAGAAGGGGGAGTTCAAAAGCTTTACTGATTTCTGCCGGAAGGTAGATTCTGCCGGAATCAATAAGAAAATGGTTGAAAGTCTGATAAAGTGCGGAGCTTTTGATTCGCTTAATGTATACAGATCACAACTGATAGCGGTATATGAAAAGGTATTGGATGGTATAAGCCAGGAACGCAGAAAAAATATTCAGGGGCAAGTATCGTTATTCGACGGTTTGTATGGGGATCAGGAAAATTCTTTGTCCCAGGATGTATTGCCGGATATTGATGAGTTTCCTTTGAATATAAAGTTGGCTATGGAGAAAGAGGTAACCGGAATATATATAAGCGGACATCCGTTAAGTGAATATAAAAGTATAATTGACAGTATGAATACAACGTTGGATCTGCTGACATTAAATTCTTCAGAAAATGGCGTGGAAGATGTTGTTCTGGGTAATGAACTGATGGACGGTTCGCCGGTGAAAATAGGTGGGATCATTGTAGATAAAAAGATAAAATCTACAAGGAACAATCAAATTATGGCTTTTGTCATGCTTGAAGATTTATACGGCAGTGTGGAAGTTATTGTTTTCCCCAGCGTATATGAAAAATACCGTCCTCTGCTGGAGGAGGACAGTCTGGTTATCCTTGAGGGAAGGCTGAGCTTAAGGGAGGAAGAGGACCCAAAAATTTTAGTCGATAAGGTAAGGCCGCTGGTTAAAATGACAGCCAGGGAGAAGAAATTGTTTATTAAGATACAAAAGAATGCGAATATTGATATTAACAAGCAGATATGCCCTATCTTACGGCGGTACAGCGGAAATATACCGGTTTACCTTTACATGGAGGAAACGGGCAAAAAGTTTGTGGCCAACCGTGAATTATGGGTACAGAGTAATGAGGAGCTTTTGGATATACTGGCTGAAGTATTAGGGGAACACTGCGTAAAATTGATTGGATAGTTTTAGTAAGCCTGCGATGATGTTTAACGGTTTTTTGCACTTCGCAGGCTTACATAATTTTATGAAGCCTGTACGGCTTTAATAATTATGATTTGCTCGTGAT
>LFTM01000308.1:20878-26376 GCA_001513505.1 Clostridiales bacterium DTU092
GAACAGGTAGAACAGGCAAATATCCATATGGTATAATTAATCTGGCATTTATAACAATAATTTATAAACTCATTATTTATATTTCTAAAATATGGGGAGGGAATATTATGGATAATCAACTGTTATATGGTGAGTATATTTGTGTTGCGGCTGAGGAAGACGGAGTAAGCATAATTGGTATGACCAGGGGAAAGGATACCAAATTTCATCATACTGAAAAGCTGGACAAAGGTGAAGTCATGATAGCCCAGTTTACCGAAAATACATCTGCTATAAAAATAAGGGGAAAGGCCAGAATTCTGACAAAGCACGGTGAAATAAGGTCCGGCAGGGATTAGGACTGATACCGCGACAAACGGGAGGGCTTGTAATGTGGGTAGTGGTTTATATGGCCGAAGGAAAGATAAGGGCTGAACAAATACTTGATCTCTTAACAGGGGAGGGGTTTTTGGCAAAGGCCAAACCTGTCTACAAAAATACAGGACCTGAGGAGAATTTATATGAAATAATTGTGCCCAAGTCCGAAGTCAGTGAAGCGCATAAGGCAATAGAAGAGTGCCGGCATCTGCTATAACAAACAGGGAAGCAGTTAATTCTATATTGGGAAAGGAGAGACAATAATGAAAACAATTGGAATACTGACCAGCGGAGGCGATGCACCGGGTATGAATGCTGGCATACGGGCAGTTGTCCGTACAGCAGTTTATAACAAACTACGTATTATGGCAATACGAAGGGGATATAACGGTTTAATTCGCGGTGACATAGAGGAAATGAGTGCTGCATCAGTTGGAGAGATAATACATCGTGGTGGAACGATATTACATACTGCCCGATGCGAAGAGTTCAATACTCCGGAGGGAGTTAAAAAAGCATATAATATTGCACAAATCTTTGGCATAGATGCTGTTATTGTAATCGGTGGAGATGGTTCCTTCAGAGGTGCCAGAGATTTAAGCAAGCTGGGTATTCCTGTCGTCGGAATCCCGGGCACAATCGATAACGATATTGCCTGTACAGATTACACAATTGGATTTGATACGGCCGTTAATACAGTGATCGATGCTTTGAATAAAATCCGTGATACTGTAACTTCTCATGAACGAATCAACATTATTGAGGTTATGGGACGCCATGCAGGGGATATAGCTTTATATTCCGGTATTGCCGGCGGGGCTGAGATTGTTATTGTTCCTGAGGTGCAATACGATATTGATAATATATGTAAAAATTTGATCCAGGGGAAAAACAGAGGCAAACAATCTCACATCATAATAGTTGCTGAAGGAGCGGGTAATGCGTTTGATATAGCGAAGGAGATTGAGGGGAAAACAGGTTTTGAGGTAAGGGTTACCGTTCTTGGTCATTTACAAAGAGGCGGGAGTCCCACCGCAATGGACAGGATACTTGCCAGCCGCATGGGGGCGTATGCAGTCAATATTTTGCTGGAAGGGAAAAAGAACAGGGTAGTAGCAATACGCGGTTCACAGATAGTGGATTATGATATTGATGAAGCCCTCTCAATGTCTAAAAAGGTAGATGACAGTATGTACGATCTTGCCAGAATACTGTCTATATAAACAGAGTATTATATATTTATAATGATTTGGAGATGGTTGCATTGTTTGAGGTTGATACACGCATAAGGGTCCGATATAAGGAGACCGATAACATGGGTGTAGTACATCACTCAAACTACATAGTATGGTTTGAAATCGGAAGAAGTGAATTTTTACGGGCAAAGGGTATCTCATACCTGGCTATAGAGGAAAAAGGCTGGATGCTTCCGGTTATTGAAGTCCGGTGTTTTTATAAACAGCCGGCAAGATACGATGATATGGTCATGATACGCACCCGCGTACATGAATTTAAAGGCGCCAGGCTGACCCTGGAATATAAGGTGTTTCGTGAAGAAGATGATACATTGTTAGCTGAAGGATATACGGTACATGCCATTACGGATGACGGTATGAAGCCTGTAAACTTAAAAAAAGCAGATCCTGAAATGTATAATTTTTTTAAGATGTGTATGGACTAGAAACGAGGTGAATGTTTTGAGCGAAGTATTAGTCGAAGAATATAGAGGCAACATTGTAGAAAATGTGCATCGGGGTTTTATATGCGGAATATCGGATGACGGAAAGGTTGTCTATTCTGTTGGTGATTCAGAGCATATGACATATATGCGTTCGACTGCCAAACCAATACAGGCCATTCCCGTGTTTAGACTCGGCCTTGTTGAAAAATATGATTTGGAAGGCAAAGAAGCTGCCATACTAAGCGCATCTCATATGGCTGAACCTTTTCATATCGAGGTTCTGGAATCTATTATAAAAAAGACTGGTATAAGTGAAGATAAGCTAATATGTATGGCAAAACCAAAGAGGATATACCATAACTGTGCCGGCAAGCATTTAGGGATTTTAATGCTTTGTAAAGAATTGGGACATGATATGGAGAATTACTGGAGCATATACCATCCTGTTCAACAGATGATAAGAAAACATATATCCCTGATCTCTGAATACCCCGAGGAGGATATACAGATCGGAGTAGACGGATGCGGAGTACCGGTCTTTGCAATGCCTCTTAAATATATTGCCAATGCTTATATGAGGCTTGCCTGTCCTGATTTAATAGAAGATGAGGAAGTAAGAAGTGCTGCAAAAAGAATCACAGATCTTATGAACGCTCATCCGGAGATGATAGCAGGCACAAAAAGCGTTTGTTCCACCTTGTTGAAGGATGATAACATAGTAGCAAAAGGCGGTGCCATGGGGGTATATTGTTTCGGTCTTAAAAAAGAAAGACTGGGTTTTGTTTTAAAGATTCAGGATGGTTCTTCGGATGAATGGGCTCATATAATTGCATCCATATTGGAGCAGATTGACTACAGCAACAAAACAACCATTGAACGTCTGAAAGAGATCTTTCCGGACGAAATAAAAAACGATAACGGGCTGATTATAGGGTTTCGAAAGGCATGTTTTCAGTTTTAAATAATATAAATGGTGACGGCATATTGTTTTGCCGGCACTGTTATTTAAATAGGGGGGAAGTAAGGATGAAAATAGGTGTTAGTTCCTATAGCTACAGCCGTTGTAACTTAAGTTCATTGGAGGTATTAAAAAAGGCCAGAGAGATGGGGTTTGAAGCCATAGAATTTTCCGGCTTATCTAGCCCGCCCGAGGGTGAAACAATGGTTACATATGCAGCTATGATAAGAGAAGAAGCTGAAAAGCTGGGCATAGAAATTGTTAACTATGCTATAGCTGCAGATTTTATAGCAGGTTCAGGCGGAGATTTGGATAAGGAGATACAGAGGGTAAAAGAAGAGGTAAAAATAGCTGAAGCTCTTGGTGTTCCATGCATGAGACATGATGCAGCGTGGGGAATACCAAAAGGGTATAACAATGCAAGAGGTTTTGATGATGTGCTGCCTTTGCTCGTAAAAGGCTGCCGTGCAGTAACGGAGTTCGCACAGGATTTGGGAATTAAGACTACTATTGAAAATCACGGATACTTCTGTCAGGATAGTGACCGGGTTGAGAAGCTGATCAACGGTGTTAACCATTCCAACTTCGGCTTGCTGCTTGATATCGGCAATTTTCTCTGTGTGGATGAAGAACCTGTTAAAGCCGTGGGAAGGTTGCTGCCCTATGTTTTCCACGTACATGTGAAGGATTTTCATGTAAAATCCGGAATGATGCCGGATCCGGGCAAAGGATGGTTTAAAACACGTGGTGAGAATTATCTTCGCGGTGCAATTATAGGACATGGGGATGTTCCGATTATACAGTGTTTAAGACAGTTGAAAAATGCAGGATATGACGGAACCTTTTCAATTGAGTTTGAGGGAATTGAAGACCCCATTTTAGGAATAAGCGTTGGAGCAGAAAATTTAAGACGATATATCAAAGATATAATGGGATAAAAGAACCCGTATTAAATCAGGCCATCGGGTAACAGTTCATTACCTTCCTGAATATACTGTAATAGCATTTAAACAAGGAGGTAATGGGATAATGGAATACCCGATGGATTATTATACAATGCAACAATGTCCTCCTGGCACCATGCCTTATGTTATCAGACCGGGGGACACTTTCTTTTCTCTCGCAAGAAGATTTAATACAACGGTAACTGCTATTATTTCTGCAAATCCCGGGGTTGATCCTAATCGTCTGCAGATTGGACAGAGAATATGTATACCCATGCAGCCGCAATTTCCAACATGTCCAGGGGGGAATTTCTATACAATCAGGCCGGGCGACACACTGTTTTCCATTGGACGCCGGTTTAACGTTTCGGTAGATGATCTGCTTGAGGCCAATCCGGGTATTGATCCGCAGAGTCTGAGAGTAGGTCAGATTATATGTATACCGGTAACGGCTCCCCCATCTGCATGTCCGCCGGGAACGTTTGCATATACCATAAGAGCCGGAGACACCTTTTTCTCCCTTGCAAGAAGGTTCAATACTACCGTTGAGGCTTTGATTGCAGCCAACCCCGGTGTTGATCCTGAGGGGCTGCTGATAGGACAGCGTATCTGTATACCAGGAGCTGCACCGCCTGAATGTCCTGCCGGCACTACTGTATATATAATCAGAGCCGGGGACACCTTTTTCAGCCTTGCCAGGAGATTTAACACAACAGTACAGGCTATAATGGCAGCCAACCCAGGAGTGGATCCTAACAGGCTGCAGATTGGTCAGCGGATATGTATCCCCGTAGGAGCACCTTCCGGCTGCCCAGCCGGTACCACGCCGTATATAATCAGGGCAGGGGACACATATTTCAACCTGGCCAGAAGGTTTAACACCACAGTACAGGCTATAATGGCAGCCAACCCTGGTGTGGATCCTAACAGGTTACAAATAGGCCAGAGAATATGTATACCAGTATCATAATAAACAGTAAAAGGGCCAACTGTTCGTTGGCCCTTTTGTATTACTGCTATTTAGAGTTTTATTGTTGGCCTTTTGCTATTTGCTGTGCTGCTAATACTAAGAACATATAGTGGGAAGAACCGCCGCCCATTACATATTCCACCTGCTGCCACAGGAATGGGAATACCAGCAGTTCAGGAAAGTCGGGGCGTATCAGCGCGGTTCCCGAAACCACTCCGCCGGGAATATATGACCAGTCGGCACGGTTGAGTCCATAACCTACAGTTGCCGATTTGGTACCGATTCCAGATGCAAATGACATATTATTGGAACCCGGATGGCATCCTAAGACGAAGTTGAGTGCATTGAAAATCATATCGGGATCGAAAATATCGGGGTATGCCTTATGCAGGAAGTAATACTCGTATCCCAGCCTCTGGATGTTCCAGCCGGCTCCCCATATATGCGGACGGTATGGTATACCGTAGGGCGTTTCTGCACTTAGCTCTTCATACTGTTTTTTCAATGCCGGCAAAGCTTCTCTGATAGCTTTGGTGAAACCGGGGTCGTTTATAACTTTTTCAGCCCGGGCTGTAAACCATCCTACTC
>LFTM01000161.1 GCA_001513505.1 Clostridiales bacterium DTU092
GAGGTTTTTAACTTCAAACCATTTACTTCTAGCTCTTTAACTCTGTTGTACCGTTCCTCCAGCTCTCCTTCTCTCGCTACTGCATAAGCCTGGTCAATTTTTCTATCCCAGTCTATATATGCTCCGACATCTTGGTATGTTAATATCCACCGCTTGTCATTATATATAAGCTCAAACCGGATCTCCTCCAGCCTTTCCCTGGCTTTCTCCATTAATATTTGTTTTGCTTCTTCCACGGCCAAGCCACCAAGGTGTACATCATCAACCCATATCCCCTGATAAAAAGCAGGTCGCTCTACAACCGCCGTCATATGCTCGATCCACTTTTTATGTTCAATTCTATTTTTTATCTCATACCCGGCATAGCATATTACACCTATCAGGAAAAGCGAAATGAGAATTATAAGAACGATCTTAAGCTTTTTCCCAGGACGGGACTTTTCCAAAACAGCTTCAGCGGCATTTACATGAATATCTCCCATATTGAACCCTCCATACCCACTCGTTTTTTGAATATATTTCCATTCTTTACAAAGCTCATCAAGTAAAAACTATAGCACAACCTCCGCAAAAAGCCAGAACAATAGTGTTAAAAAATGCTAACAAAAGTATTACATGAGTTTGTCCCTATGCTTTATCCTAATCATCTTCCTCTTCGTCCTTCCCAAAGTGTACCAGCGTTAATGCATACTGTCGGAGTTTATTGTATACTTTCTCGTGAATGGTATCCCTCTCGAAACATCCGTCCTCCAGCTTTTTACCAGCCGGCAGCCCCATCAGTATTTCAATACCTTCATCCACATGTTTTATGGGATAAATATGGAATTTGCCTTCCTCGACAGCTTTGATAACTTCATCTTTCAATACCAGATTCCTAATATTCTGGTACGGAATAATCACACCCTGTTCTCCGGTCAAGCCCCTGGCTTTACACAGCTGGAAAAAACCTTCAATTTTATAGGTTACTCCCCCTACAGGCTGTATCTCCCCTTTCTGGTTAATAGAACCTGTAACGGCAATACCCTGCTTAATAGGGACCTCGGCCAGACTTGACAATATGGCATACAACTCTGCGCTGGAGGCACTGTCACCTTCAATTCCGCTGTACAGCTGTTCAAATGTTATATTGGCTGATAAAGACAGTGGGATCTCCTGGGCGTATTGCTCACCTATATAAGAGCTCAGAATCATAACACCCTTACTATGCACGTTTCCGCTCATCTCTACTTCTCTCTCAATATTAACGATGCCGCTTCGTCCTATAAAGGTGGTAGCGGTTATTTTGGAGGGTTTTCCAAAAATATAGTCTCCCAGATGTATGACTGATAATCCGTTGATCTGTCCTACAGCCTCACCGTCCACTTCAACCATAATAATATCATTTTCCAGAAGTTCCATTAGTTTTTCATCGTATTTGCTTGACCTGTACTCCTTTTCAGCAATAGCTTTTTTAACATACTCAGCAGTAACAACATCATTGCCGGATATTTCTGCCCAAGTATTGGCTTCCACCAGAATTTCTACTATATCATTAAAGCGTGTGGAAAATTTATTCTGATTCTCTACCAGGCGGCAGGCATAATCCGCCACGCTTAACACTGCATCTCTGCTGAAATGCCGTATGTTTTCCCGACGGCAATATCCGCTGATGAATTTTGCCAGACTTAAGAGATTTTGTTCATTTGCTTCCATCTCTTCATCAAAATCCACTTTAACCTTGAAGAGCTTCCCAAAATCCTCATCCAGCTGGTGAAGGAGTTGGAACAACAGATTGCTGCCCACCAGGATAACCTTTATATCTATGGGAATTGGCTCAGGCTTTAACCCGGACATACTGATTAAACCCCATTGGTCTCTCAGATTTTCAATGGTAATGGTCCTGGTTTTGAGAACCTTTTTAAGCCCCTCCCACATAAAGGGTACGCTTAGAACATCCTTGGCCTGAAGAATCAGATATCCCCCATTGGCCATATGAATGGAACCTGGCTTGATCATGGTAAAGTCAGTAACGATGGTACCCAGTTTATTCTCATATTCCGAACATCCAAACAACGTGCTGTAAGTCGGATTGTACTCAATTATAACGGGAGCACCTTCCCTCTCGCTGTTATCAACCAGAAGATTAACCTTATATTTGGAGTGTACGGATCCCGCCCCCCTTTTGAACGCCTGGACAAGGGGATTCTCTTCCGCAGAATCGCTCTCCTTAAAACTATCAATGCTCTCCAGAACATCATGCATAAGATCTTCCAGGTACTTCACTATCTTTGGATAAGATGCATACTTTTTCTTCATATCTTCAACATGAACTGCGACTGCAAAGGTTCCTATCCGGTTTTCCAACTCCCGTACTCTGTTTTTTGACTCCTTCTCAAGCTCTTTTATCTTCCGCATTACCTCGACAGCCTGTAACTGGATTTGGGTTAATTTATTATTTATGCTTTTTTTCTCCTCCTCATCCAGCTGGTTGTACTCTTCTTCTCCCATAGGCTCTCCATCAACAATAGGCGAGAAATATATACCTGCATTGGAGGTATTGACCTGAAATCCCTGCTCTTTGGAGTATTCGCTGAATTTATTGAAAAGCTCACTTTTCTTTTCCTGCATTTCTTTATATATAAGGGCTTTTTCGTTTTCATATTCGTCCCCGCTAAATGCTTTGGAAATCTCATTTTTTAGATCTTCTATAAGTTCTTCCATGTCGCGGCAAAATTCCTTACCTTTTCCGCTGGGAAGTCTTATTGCCACAGGTTGACTGGGGTTCTCAAAATTATAAACATAACACCAATCATCAGGAACCGGCATATCTTTAGCAATTTTAGATATATATTCCCTGGCATATGTGGTTTTACCGCTCCCGCTTATTCCAGCTATATAGATATTGTAACCCTGGGTTTTTATCTGAACCCCAAACTCCATGGCTTTTACAGCCCTTTCCTGGCCAATTATACCCTGCAGCGGTTCCAGCTCTTCAGTAGTTTCAAAAGGTAAACATGAAGATGACCAGTATCTTTTTAGCTGTTTTGGCTCAAGCTTTATAAACTTACCCATAATAACCTCCTGTATTGCTGTTATGTTCTTATTAAACAGTATATTCATCAGTTAAACACCGGGATATTATCAGTAGTTTTAAGCTTTACATTATATTATATAAGCAAAATTTTATTTTTTACAAGAAATTGCCTGAGCGTTTTTTGCCAGGTACTAACAGCCTTCTTCACACAATGCTCATTGGCAGCAGTATAACCAAGTACAGTGTGTTTGCAGAATACTATTTCAATCACTGGAGTTCAAGGCTGGAAATAAGTAAAACTCGCTCCAGGCCTCCACCAGAACTCGCTTGCGCTCAGACATTGGTTCCGGCTGTCTTCCGCTTCGTTAACAGGTTCTTAACCTTTCCGCAAGGTGACTTCCATAATATTCTTCATACTTAATCGGAATTATGCTGCAGGATATTAATCCAATTGTGTATGAAGAATATTATAGAGCTAGTAAGCGGCAATATAAAAATGACCGGCTGTACAAGTAATTAATGTTTAAATATGTCACATCAAAATCAGCTGTAGGGAAATAATATGACCGAGGTGATAAAAGTGTGTAAATCCAGTGTTAGTAAACATTTAACCATACTATTGGCCATAATATTAATATTGTCGCTGACATCCTGTGGCGAAAATAAAAACAAGCAGCAAAGCCAGAACCAGCAGCAAAAAAAAGATCCACCAACTGCTCTTACCGAAATGGAAACTCAAACAGATAACATGATAAAGCAGATTCAGAAGGTAAGGGATCAGCGTGCACAGATGATAAGGCTGCAAGCAGATGAATCCCAGGGACAAAAGGATGATGGGAAAAAGAATGAATCCCAGCAGGATTCCAAAAAAGGTCAGCAAAAAAAAGAAGAACAGCAGGATAAGGGGCAGAATCAAAACCAGGCTGCTCAGCAAAAACTTCCAACCATTAAATGGCAGGATTTCGAAAAAAGTATAAAAGCTATAAATGAGCTGTGGAACAGTTATGAGCCCCGTGCGAAAAAAGATGGAGCTCCTGACATGCTGATTTCAAAATTCGAAGATCAGCTTAACAAGCTTACAAACAGCATAATGGATCAAAATGAAGAAGCCGTACTGCTTGCTGCCAATAATCTGTATCAATACTATTCCCAGTTTCTGAATCTTTACGCACATAAATCCCCTCCGGAGATTAAGGAAATCAAATATTATCTGCAGCAAATTTTAATCGATGCAGAAGCCGGAACCTGGTATAATACACAAGAATTATTAAAAAACATGGANNAAGTCGGAACCTGGGATAATACACAAGAGTTATTAAAAAACATGGAAAAAGCATGGGAAACCGCCAAATCCCGTATGGAAAAACCGAATAAAGAACTCAATGAGAAAATTGATTATGCAGTCCAGGATTTCTCCCAAGCGGTCCAGCAAAAGGATCTACATCTTTCAAAACTGAAGGGTGAAATACTCCTCAAAAATTTAGAAAAAATAAAATAACCTAAATCTCTTGCATTGTTGCTTTAATAGAATAAACAATGATATAATGGGCTCGGTATCATATCTATACAAAAGATAAATGGAGGGAGCTGTATGAAATTATTTAATGGACTGGGAATGCATCTTGGCAATCTGCCTCGGCTGTCAAATGCAAAGACACGCTCAATAAGTCCTGAAAACTTTACCGGTGAAAAAGGCGGTGGCGCAAAAGCAGAAGAAGGAACAGGTGCATCAGCTGCAAGGGAACTGGGAAAAGGCTGGAAAGTATCTCCGTCAGTAATTATAAAGCCCGGTGAGACATTTGTCCTGGCCGACATTGAAGGTCCCGGAGCCATCCAGCATATATGGATGACACCAACGGGACACTGGCGCCACAGTATTTTACGTATATACTGGGATGACCAGGATATACCCTCTGTAGAATGCCCGGTTGGGGACTTCTTTGCATGCGGCTGGGGAGAATACGCTCAGGTTTCTTCATTAGCAGTATGTGTAAACCCTGGCAGTGCTTTTAACTGCTACTGGGAAATGCCCTTCAGAAAAAGATGTAAAATGACCATGACCAATATAGGCCTTGAAGAAATGGTTCTGTACTATCAGATTGACTATACACTAACGGAGGTACCTGAAGATGCCGCGTACTTCCATGCACAGTTCCGCAGAAAAAATCCCCTGCCGTACAAGGAGGTATACACCATTCTTGATGGAGTAAAAGGTAAAGGGCACTATGTAGGTACATATATGGCATGGGGCGTAAATAACAATGGTTGGTGGGGTGAAGGCGAGATCAAGTTCTATATGGATGGTGACGATGAGTATCCAACCATATGCGGAACCGGTACCGAGGACTATTTCTGCGGATCCTATAACTTTGAAAACAGGAAAACCAACCAGTATCAGGAGTTTACCACTCCGTATGCCGGATTGCCGCAGGTCATCCGTCCTGACGGAGTTTACCGTTCCCAAATGAGATTCGGTCTTTACAGATGGCATATTATGGACCCGATACGCTTTGAAAAGGATCTTAGGGTTACCATCCAGGCATTGGGTTGGAGATCAGGCAGAAGATACCTGCCTCTGCAGGATGACATTGCCTCTGTCGCTTACTGGTATCAAACCCTTCCCACCGCTGAATTTCCTCCACTTCCGGATCGCGACTATTTAGAGGTGATTTAGTCTGATCATTTCGAAGTATATGTCACATTGGCTACCGGAACACAGTTAACTTGTGGAGCCGGCTGATCAATACGGCGAATGTTTGGACCGGACCTTGTGTTCAGCCCTAACATTCGCCGCTGTTTTATGTACCGGATACTATATCACCTTGACAAGCTCCCGTATTGATTTCCTGGGTTTTTTCTCAGGATTCTCATCGGCATAGCCTATTGGAACCAATATGGGTATTTCCAAATCGGAATCAATCTCCAGTATTTCTCTTACAGCATCTCTCTCAAACCATCCAACCCAGCAGGTTCCCAAACCTTCATTGGTAGCCGCTAACACCATATGATCAACAGCAATGGCTGTATCAAAAGCTCTTCCGGCTTCACAGCAGGCCACCATAATAACCGGGGCATCATATAAAAAGTCCTGGTGGCATGCCCGCCGTACGATCTCATGCCTGGTTTGTTCATCCTTAACAAACATAAATTTGTACGGCTGGCGGTTGTTTCCCGAAGGAGCAAGACTTAATGCTTTATAGAGCTTTTCAAGCTTCTCTTCAGGAATGGGATCCCTTTTATACTTTCTTATGGCCCGTCTTTTACATATCACTTCCATAAAATCCATAACTATCATTCTTTCTGAATTATCTGTGTTAACTGACTCACTCGGCTTATTTCATGCTGCGCTGTACAGCCTTTTTCCACCTTCTGTATTTATTAGCCCTCTCTTCAGCACTCATATTCGGGCTAAAGACTTTCTCCTCCTGACACAGTTTTCTAAGCTCCTCCCTGTCCTTCCAGACACCCGCACCTAAACCAGCCAAAAAAGCGGCTCCCTGGGCAGTAACTTCAATATTTCG
>LFTM01000321.1 GCA_001513505.1 Clostridiales bacterium DTU092
AAACAGGGGGCTTAGCAAGAAACTCATGTATTATATCATTGGGCTGTTTGCTCTCTCTCCTTTTAGCTCTGTCCCTCGAAGGTTGCCTTTTCGGAGGTTTGCTGGGTTTTTCTTCTAGTGTTTCATCTGTTATAGAGACTATATTTTCTTTCTCAGCTTTTTCCGGTTTTTGACTCTGGCGCAGTTTCTCTTCTCTTAATGCCTCGGCCTTCTTTTTTTCTTCCATCTCTTTCTCTTTTTCCTGCTGCTGCAATGTATTTTCAAGCTTGTTAATCAAGCCAAAATATTCGTCCATATTCTGCTGCAGTAGTTTAACTTTTTTAAGAAGGTCTTTTGCATCATCTCTAACCTTTTTAGTTGTAACGTATACATTAATCTCTGACATTCATCAATCACCCCCATACTGGTGTTCGCGATTACGATATTGTTCAAGAATAATATCGCTAAAACGATTATCTGTTATGGCTATAACAGTCCTGCTGCTTTTCCCTATAGCTCTTCCCAGTGTTTTTTTACACCCAGCAATCACATAAGTTATATTTTTAGAATTACATTTTTCGAAAAATTTATTTAACGTATTGACTGACGCTTCTTCACTAATAACCACAAGTTTGGCATTTCCTGTTTTTATAGCTTTTTCACAGGCCGTTTCACCACTTACCAGTCCGCCGGCCCTGTTGCATAAGCCCAGTAGCTGATAGAACTTATCATGACTATAACTCATGTTGATCCATCAACTCGCTTTTTAATGTATCGAATACTTGGGGGTCAATCTTCGTGTTAAGGGCGCGTTCCAGCGATTTATGCTTCATTGCCTTTTCAAGACAGTCGGTACTATAACATATATAGGCGCCTCTGCCGGGAGCTTTTCCCCTTTTATCGATATGGATCTCTCCCTCAGGACTCCTGACAACTCTGATTAATTCTTTCTTTGGTTTTGACTCTCTACACCCTACACACATTCTCATGGGTATTTTCCGTTTCCTCAATTCAGATTCCCCCTTTCACAGCAACGGACTGTATTATAAACTATAGCTGCTTATACCTGTGACTCGCTTTTTATATCGATCTTCCATCCGGTTAACTTGGCAGCCAGTCTGGCATTTTGTCCTTCCTTACCTATTGCAAGAGATAACTGGTTATCAGGTACAACAACTACTGCCTGTTTTTCGTTTTCATCTACTATTGACACACTGATTACCTTTGCAGGACTTAATGCACTTGCAATGTATTCCTCGGGTTGATTGCTCCATCTGATTATATCGATTTTTTCACCTTTTAACTCGTTAACAATTTGCTGAACCCGCATGCCTCTCTGACCGACGCAGGCTCCTACCGGATCAACTCCCGGCTCGGTAGAATGTACCGCCATCTTGGTTCGGTATCCTGCTTCACGTGCAATACTCTTTATAATAACTTCACCGCGAATAATCTCTAATACTTCCCTTTCGAATAACCTTTTTATCAAACCGGGATGGGTCCTGGAAACGATAATCTGAGGACCCTTTGTAGTCTTTTTTACGTCGGTGATGTATACACGAATCCTATCATTTACCTGGTACTTTTCATTTGGCATTTGCTCGTTCAGCGGAAGAATTCCCTCAGCCATATCCATATCAACATATACATTTCTTTTTTCAACCCTTTGTACAATGGCCGGGATTACTTCATTTTCTTTTTCAAGAAACTTCTCATATATTAAAGTCCTCTCGGCCTCACGTATTCTCTGAATAACCACCTGCTTTGCATTTTGTGCAGCAATGCGGCCAAAATTTTTCGGAGTAACCTCTATTTCTACAACATCGCCTATATCGTATACCGGATTTATTTCCTTTGCCCGGTTTATATCTATTTCCAGATTATCATCATTGACACTTTCCACTACTTTTTTTAGTGCGTAAACTTTAACCTGTCCCGATGAACTATCTATGTCAATACGTACATTTTGTGCAGTACCGAAATTTTTCTTATATGCAGAGATCAAAGCAGCATTAATAGCTTCCATTAAAGTTTCTTTATCAATACCTTTTTCTTTTCCTATTTGTTCAATGGCTTCCATAAATTCGGTATTCATAACAATGCCTCCTTAAAAATAAGCTAAAATTCTACGACCAGTCGAATTACTGCAATATCCTGTCGTGGAAAAGAATATATTTGTCCTTCGTCTTCAATCACAACTTTACCATCTTCAAGCCCGATTAAACTACCATAATAGTTCTTAATACCATTAACTGATCTGTACAGTTTAACATGAACCTTTCGTCCTTTAAACCGGACAAAATCCGTATCCCGTTTCAGAGGCCTGTCAAGCCCGGGAGAAGAAACTTCAAGATAATAACGATGCGGAATCGGGTCGGTTTCATCTAACTTGTCACTTATGCGTTCACTAAATTTTTGACAGTCATCAAGTGTAATACCACCCGGCTTATCAATATAAAACCGTAAATACCAGTCTCCCTTTTCTTTTTTAAACTCCACATCTACAAGTTCGTAGTTGAGTTCTTCCAGGATAGGTTCGGCTAACTCCTCTACTACTTGTTCAATCCTGCTCTTCGACATAACAAAACCTCCAAAGATCTAACTGGTTATAGTTTTTCCACAAACAACATTTTAATCGATTCTATAACAATATAAGACGAAAGAGTGGGTTTCCCCACTCCGACTAACAAAACAAAGTATTCTACAAACACGTTTATTATATCATTTTGAGGCATTGTTTGCAAGCTAAAAAAACGAAATCTGGCTTGTTTCGGGCATATCCTGGAAACATCCGTGGTCTTTTAAAATTTCAATGACGGTTTTTGATACTTTTGCTCTTTCTCTGAAGTCCTCAACCGATACAAATTGTCCGGCAGTACGTGCTTCAACTATACTGTTTGCAGCAGTTCTTCCAACTCCCTGTAAAGCACATAGTGGAATTCTGATTCCGTCCTCAGTCAAAATAAATTTTACAGCATCTGATTTATATAGATCTGCGGGGAGCAGATTGATACCCCTGGTATACATTTCAAGCGCCACCTCTAGTATGGACAATAAATTTTTCTCCTTGGCTGACAGTGAATTGCCTTTTTTGTCCAGCTCATCGATCTTTTGCAATATGGTTTGTCTCCCCTTCAGAATTGTGTCGGCATCGAAATCATCTACTCTTGTAGTAAAATATGCAGCATAAAAGGCTTCAGGATGATATACCTTAAAATACGCAATTCTGAAGGCCATCATCACATATGCTACGGCATGAGCTTTAGGGAACATATATTTAATCTTGTTGCAGGAATCTATATACCACTGGGGGACCCCTTTTTCTTTCATTTTCTGTTCATACTCAGGAGTCAGTCCCTTGCCCTTACGAACATCCTCCATTATCTTAAAAGAAATAATCGGGTCAACACCCTGGTACATTAAATACACCATTATATCATCTCTGGTTGATATTACCTCGGAGAGCTGGGCGATTCCGTTTTTAATAAGATCCCGAGCATTGTTTAGCCATACATCGGTTCCATGAGACAGCCCGCTTATTCTTATTAGCTCTGAAAATGTTTTGGGCATTGTTTCCATTAACATCTGTCTTACAAATTTAGTTCCAAATTCGGGTATTCCAAATGTACCCACATTACAGTTGATATCCTCCGGAGAAATACCAAGGGGTTCTGTACTCGAAAACAATTCCATTGTATTCTTTTCCCCAATTGGAATATCCTTTGCATTTACTCCTGTCATATCCTCAAGCATGCGAATAACGGTCGGATCATCGTGCCCCAGCACATCTAACTTAACCAACCGGCTGCTTATTGAGTCATAATCAAAATGGGTGGTGATAACTCCGGAACTCTTATCACCGGCAGGATGCTGAACAGGAGTAAATTGATGTATATCGCAATTTTGGGGAACAATCATTAATCCCCCCGGGTGCTGGCCGGTAGTGCGCTTTATTCCGGTACAACCTCTTACCAGACGTTTGATCTCAGCGTTTCTTGCAACNNTCCAAATGCTGTTTTTTCAGCAATTGTAGCTATGGTTCCTGCCCGGAACACATTTCCTTCTCCCATAAGCTCTTCGGTATATTTATGGGCTGTAGCCTGGTATTCTCCTGAAAAATTCAGATCAATGTCAGGTACCTTCTCACCGTTAAAACCAAGGAACACCTCAAATGGTATGTCGAAACCATCTTTTTTGTACATAGTTCCGCAGTTTGGACAGTTTTTATCCGGGAGATCAACTCCGCACCCGTATTGCGAAGCATCCACTTCAAAATCAGAATGCTTGCACTTTGGGCATACATAATGAGGAGGTAAAGGATTAACCTCAGTTATCCCGGTCATAGTGGCAACCAGGGATGAACCCACCGAACCGCGGGACCCGACTAAATATCCGTCTTCCAGTGATTTATCTACCAGTTTGTGTGCGATCCAGTAAAGCACTGAATACCCGTTTTTAATAATGGTATTCAATTCCTTGTTCAGACGCTCTTCTACAACTGATGGCAGCGGATCTCCGTAGATGGATGCAGCTTTGTCCATAGCCAGCTTTAAAATTTCTTCTTCAGCCCCGGGTATTTCGGGGGTATGCAGCCCATCAGGGATTGGTTTTATATTTTCTATAGTTTCGGCAATTTTATTAGGTGAGTATATTACAACTTCTCTGGCTTTTTGTTCGCCCAGGTATCTGAACTCATCCAGCATTTCCTCTGTAGTTTTATAAAACAACGGAGCCTGCCTTTCTGAATCTTCAAAACCCTGATTGCTCATCAATATCCGTCTGTAGTATTCATCGTGAGGATCAAGAAAATGAACATCCCCCGTAGCAACAACCGGCTTGTCCAGCCTTTCACCTATCTTAACTATTTTAATGTTTATCCTCTTTAGTTCATCTGAATCCCTGACCTTCGCGTCTCTTATTAAATGCTCATTATTGCACAAAGGTTGTATTTCAAGGTAGTCGTAGAACCGGGCAATATCGATTATTTCATTATCGGGCACTCCTTTTAATACTGCCTGGAAGACTTCGCCTGCTTCACATCCGGAACCTATAATTAAACCTTCCCTGTTATTCATAAGAAGGCTTTTGGGTATACGGGGTCTGCGGTAAAAATAATCCAGATGGGATTTTGTTATTAATTTATATAGATTTATCAATCCCTTCTGATTTTTCGCAAGTATAACGGTATGATAATTCTCAAGAGTGTTAAGGTTGCTTGCCTGTCCAAAATATGTGTTTATCTGATCCAGCCTGTGTATTCCTTCAGATTCCAGAATATCAAGAAGCCTCACCAATATCTGGGCAGTTGTTTTGGCATCATCAAGTGCCCGGTGATGCCTGCCCATCGGGATATTAAGGTGTTTGGCCACATAGTTGAGACTGTGGCGTTTTATATCTTTTAACAACTCTCTGGAAAGCGCCAGCGTATCCAAAATACCGTTTTTTATTTCTGCATTAATCCTTTTACATTTTTCCTTAAGAAAACCCAGGTCAAAAGAGGCATTATGAGCTACAAGAACCGCATCACCAAAAAACTCTATTAATCGCGGCAGGACTTCTTCAACTGCAGGGGCATCCTTAACCATTTCATCGTCAATTCCGGTAAGTTCTGTTATTTCTTTTGGTATTGGCATTTGAGGGTTTACAAAACAGTGAAAAGAATCAACTATTTTTTTGTTGACTACTTTTACCGCTCCAACTTCCGTCAACTCGTTGTTTTTTGAATCAAGTCCGGTTGTCTCTATGTCAAGTACTATAAAAGTCTGATTAAAATCCTTATCATTAGGATTCTCAACAATTGGTTTGATATCGTTTATTAAATAAGCCTCGACACCGTAAATAATTTTGATCCCGTATTTTTGACCGGCTTCATACGCTTCAGGAAAAGCCTGTATTACACCATGATCGGTGATGGCAACGGCCGGATGACCCCATTGTGCAGCACGTTCTACCAGCCGGGAAACCGGCGAAACAGCATCCAATGCACTCATCTGAGTATGAAGATGAAGTTCAACCCTTTTTTCCTCGGACTTATCTTCTCTCAAATCAGGTTTTATTAACATGATGTCGTTTGCCATAAGTACTTCTTCACGCTGATATGTGTCGAAACGACAATTTCCCCTTACCCGTATCCAGGTACCCAACTGAATGTTCTTGTCAATATCGGAAGTTCTGTTCTTGTTGCAGAACAGTTTTACGGTAATTGAATCCGAGTAGTCTGTAATGTCTATAGAATAAAGAGTTTTGTTTCCCTTTAACTCTCTTTTTTCGATATCAAAAACGGTTCCTTCTACAGTCAATGGTTCAAAATCTTCTTTTACACCTTCAATGGGAACCGGTGATTCCTGTATTAATTTCCCAAAAACTACAGTGGCTGCATCTTCATCCTTGTGATTTTCACTGGCTCCGGAAGTGGAAGATTCCGGTATCTGGACAGTGTTTTGAACCAGAATCAGATCTTCCTTTTCCCGTTCTGTGAAATAGTCACTGTCAATCCATTCATCACAGTCTTCGGAAAGTTCAAAATTAACCTTTATTTTACAGTTAAATATTTCGGATATCCATTTTTCAATATGTTCATCAATATTTTTTAACTTAAACAAGTCATAGGCAACAGGGTGAGTGAATAAAATTTTTAGCACATTATTTGACAAAGAAGGAACACAGTGATTGAACCATCCATTTAATGAGGGAAGATCATCTATCATATATTGGGAAATATACTCCCATATCCTATCAAAATTATCTGTAAATATTTCTCTGCCATTTTCTTTATATAAAACTATAAATTTAATATCCGATAATTCAGGGAATTTTGAATTAACGTGTTTTTCAAGCCTGTTTATCTTATCATGGTCAACGTAGGTATCAGAATTGACATATATATTCCATATCTTTTTTTTCTTAAAAACTACCGTTTTTATTAGATTGAAGCCGTCCAATAATTGAGCATATTCATTATCAAGTATTTTGGCCAGAGGGAATGTACCCCCGCTGTTTTTCCCCATCCATTTCCCTCCCCTGTAATACGTTGTTTTTTACGTTCTGTTTATCTTTCTTGCTATTTCCCAGTACATTTTCATCCTTGCTGCCATCCCGCGTGTTAATCCTAGTTTTTCCTCTTTAATTATGTGTGTTACATTGAATAGGGGCACCTCCATAATTCTGAGATTACATTTTCGTGCGTAATATGATAAAGCTACCTCAATGCCGTATCCCGCCGACCAATCTTCATTATTCAGCATGTCCAGAATCCAACGCTTTACAGTCTGTTGACCGGTCAAAAAAGGTGTTAACCTTTGCGCCAGATCGGTCAGACTTCTTCCGGAATAAAAAATACCCAGTGTCATATCTGCGATGTCTTCATATACGGGAATTATCAGATTTATTACATGTTCGGGTTTAAGCCCGATTAAGTCAGCATCCAGAAAAAGAATTATTGATGCATCGGTATTATCCAGACCGGTTTTCATGGCATAGCTTTTTCCCATATTTTTAGTAAGTTCAATAACCCTGGCTCCATAGGACCAGGCTATATCTACCGTCCTGTCAGTAGAACCGTCGCTGACGACCAAAACATCGGTTAGTATGTCGGATGACTGCTTTGCCTTCATTACCGCGTTTAATACATATCCTATGTTATTTTCCTCATTATATGCCGGTATGATAGCAGTTGTATTCATTTGCCAACCATCTCCCGTATTTCGGATAACAGGGTTTCCAGGGCTTTTTCTTCCGGTATTGTACCAATAATTTTACCTTTTTTAAATAAAGCGACCCTTCCCTTTCCTCCGGCAATACCTATGTCTGCCTCTCTCGCTTCACCTGGACCATTTACCACACATCCCATTACAGCTACTTTTAATGGATGTTCT
Organism: Clostridiales bacterium DTU092; assembly: GCA_001513505.1. Lineage (GTDB taxonomy): Bacteria > Bacillota > Clostridia > Caldicoprobacterales > Caldicoprobacteraceae > DTU074. The sequence continues at coordinate 7,854 of LFTM01000321.1, forward strand.
ATATCTTTTAACTCATCCTGTAGTTTTTCCGCCACATTAAATAAATCAATGTTACATCTTCCGCATGTCGGACAGGATATTATCTCCACACCGGATGTTTTTAATCCCAATGCTTTTAATATCTCCCTACCCACTCTTACCTCTTCAACCGGCGAAGCTGTAAGGGAGACTCTCAGCGTGTCTCCTATTCCCTGAGCCAGGAGTGCGCCTATTCCAACGGAAGACTTAATAGTACCGCTGAAAGCTGTCCCGGCTTCCGTTACTCCCAAATGCAGAGGATAGTCCACCCGCTGACTGATCAGACGATAAGCTTCAATCGTTTTAACCACATCAGATGCTTTAAGTGATACAACTATATTATCGTATCCGAGCTTTTCAAGGATAGCGACATGTTCCAGAGCACTCTCTACCATCCCGGTTGGGGTATTTCCGAATCGGTTAAGTATATCACTGCTTAATGAGCCTGCATTTACTCCGATCCGAATAGGTATATTTTTTTCCTTTGCTGCATCAACCACCTGTTTTACAGCATCATGACCCCCAATATTTCCGGGATTGATTCTTAATTTATCAATACCGTTATCTATTGAAGCAAGAGCTAATCGGTAGTCGAAGTGAATATCGGCTACCAGCGGAATACCGGTTTCCTTTTTTATTTCCCTTATGGTATTTATGCATGATTCATCAAATATAGCAATTCTTACTATATCACAGCCGGCGTTTTCCAGTTCCAAAACCTGTTGAATGGTAGACTTAACATCCCGAGTATCCGTATTGGTCATAGATTGAACGGATATCGGGGAATCGCCTCCTATTGCAATTCGTCCCACCTTAACTTTTTTTGTTTTCCGTCTTGTCATATCTGGCCTCCATAACAGCTATCCGTGTATTCCCTTTTATCTCATAATATCTTTATATGTTACCAGTACCATAAGCAGTATTAGCACAACAAATCCAATAAAGTGTATAAACCCCTCTCTTTCAGCTTCGATGGGTTTCCTCCTGATACCTTCAAGCAACAAAAGAACAAGGCGGCCGCCATCAAGAGCCGGGAAAGGAATAAGATTGATAACACCCAGATTAATGGTAATTATAATAGCAAGGCTTAACATCTGCTGNNGCTGTGTACCCGCCTGTACAGCTTTTCCTATTTCGCCTACAATTCCAACAGGCCCCATTATCTCATTTATACCCTGTCCTCTGAACAAAAGACCGCGGATACCGTCAACCATCAATACAACTATTCTTCCTGTTTGGGTAAAGGACGTCCTGAGCGCAGGGAAAAAGCTGTATCGTCTAAATCTTCCAAACACAATTCCAATCATATAGGAATCGGTTTCATCATTGTACTGTGGCACCAAGTCTATTATAACATTTTTACCATCTCTATTGACAGTTATACTTAAAGGATTTTTTCCTTTTGCCTTAATAAGATCTCTGATAGTTTCAACAGCTTTTTCATCATTTGAAATATCTATCGGTGTACTATCAACTTGAATAATTATATCACCGGGTTTTAATCCGGCGTGTTCTGCAGGACTGTTTTCAGCTACCTCAAGTATTTGAGGGGCTATTTCATATACACCAAATGCCATGTAAAGGGTGGTCAGCAATAATATGGCAAGAAGGATGTTCATTAACGAACCCGATACAACCACAACCATCCTTTTCCATACTTTAGCATTGCTGAAAGCTCTTGGGTCATCGCTCTTTTCATCTTCGCCCAAAAATTTTACATATCCGCCTATAGGTAACGCTCTTATTGAAAATTGGGTTTCTTTGCCGGAAAAACCAAATAGTTTTGGTCCCATCCCAATTGAAAATTCTTCCGCGTAAATCCCCACAAGGCGTGCAGATACAAAATGTGCAAGTTCATGAACAATTACCATTATACTTAAAAAGATTAAAGCTACCAGTAATGTAAACATAATGCACCTCTTCCTATTAAACCAATTGCTTTCGGACATTCTTATCTATTTTTAAAATGCAATCAATACCCGGATTTTGTATTACTTCATGGGACTTCATAGCTTCTTCAATTATTAAGGGAATTTCAGCAAACGATATTTCTTTCTTTAAAAATTTATCTATAGCCACTTCATCGGCAGCATTCAGAACTGTAGGCATGGTTCCTCCAATCTCTATTGCTTTATACGCCAGATCCAGGCAGGGAAATCTCTGTGTATCGGGTTTTTCAAAAGTAAGTGGTCCCATGGAAAGAAGATCTAAGTCTTCCATGGCAGATTCATATCTTTCAGGCCATGAAAAAGCATACAGTATGGGAAGTCGCATATCGGTTCTCCCCATTTGCGCAATGATGCTTCCATCAACATATTCAACCATTGAATGAATAATGCTTTGAGGATGGATTATAACATCTATTTGTTCGATATTAAGATCAAATAACCATCGTGCCTCTATAACCTCAAATCCCTTGTTCATTAACGTTGCACTGTCAATAGTAACTTTTTTGCCCATTTTCCAGTTGGGATGATTCAGAGCTTCATCTACTGTAGCATATTTGAGCCTTTCTTTACTATAATTCCTGAATGGACCACCGGAAGCCGTTAAATATATTCTTTTTATAATTTGAGGATTGGTGCACCCCGACAGACATTGAAATATTGCGGAGTGTTCACTGTCTACCGGTATAATTT
>LFTM01000042.1 GCA_001513505.1 Clostridiales bacterium DTU092
ACCCTCAGTACATCCTGGTCCGATGGCCGGATATACCATCTGTCTGATGAAGATTCTATAATTTGGTCATTATGATAAAGGGTTGCACCGGTTTCCGAAGGTTTTATAGTTAAAGCCTCTCCCGGAGAAAAAGAGAATGAACTGTTTCCAATCAAATTCTCGGCGGTAAAACCGGAATTGCAGGTAATGGTAAGTTGGCTGTGTTTGATGGCCTTATTATCCATGCTGCGGATAAGTACCCTTATTCCATCTTCCGGTACCAAAGGATCCCGGGCTATGACAGCCCGTACCGTGCCATGGTCATCCTGGTACAGTGTTGAACCGGTCGAGCCCACCATAACAGCCATGTCTCCAATATATGTTGGAGTGTTGTCCTGCATCCTATATACTGGAATATTATCTGCTACAGGGATTTTTCCCAAAAGTTTATCTTCTATGAATGATTGTGAGCGTGAAACAGCCATTACCTTGGAAAGTTTTATCGGTTTTAGAGGGCGGATATCCACCAGCTGGTTTTCTACCAGCGTTATATCCGACGGGGTTAAATTATGGATCATATCCGCCGGCAATGTATTAGTGCAAAGAATATGGTGACCTTCAACATCCAGCAACAACTCTTTCCCGGGTTTCCCGGTTTCATCGTCTGTTATGGGGATTGCTGCAGGCAGATGAACAACTGTGGGAAGGGACTGTATGAGCCATTTATCACCGGTTTTTTCTAATGTTATGGGAATATTAACAGAGCCTTGCTTTAGATATAATGTTACCATTGAACGGAATGTGCCGTTTGAGATTGCCTTTGTTTCATTTATTTTAAAGCCTGTAAAAGGATTTCGTTCCAGGATCAGTTCAATAAAGGGGTGTTTATCATCCACATGTCTGTCCAGGTATGAATATAAATTACCGGTAGTGTTTACTATCAGATTATCCAGAAAACGCTGTACGGTTTTTTCGGGTGCTGACAGGTATGATAAGTAATATAGTACTAGTATGATAACTGTCGTAAATATAAGGGTTATTATGATAAACCCAAACCGTTTATTTTTCATAAAAAGCATCCCCCTAACCAATACGGGCTGTTTTCTATTCTAGCATAATACGTATATTTTTTCATTTGTAATTTTGCAGGAATTATCACACGATTCTGTTATTTACAATTTTTGTACATATTTAACATTTATTACCATTATATTTTATAATATGTTTATGGAAATACTGAATCATTCGTGGTAAAATAAAAAAAGATAGGGGGTCTTTTTGTGAGAAAAATTGTTGTAATTTTACCGTTACTACTGATACTGGTTCTGGCTACGTTAACAGTGTATGCTGATACCTCAGTGAAGTATTCTGTAAATGACTGGCAGATCCACGCAGTGATAAATCAGGATGGTTCGATAGATGTAAAGGAGTATATTACATATAAGGTTTCACCGGAACACGAAGGGCCCGTTATAAGGTATATCGATATTTCTCAGGCTTCTTACGTGGAGAATTTGAATGTATCCGGGGTTATTGACGTTGATCCGGAGGAGGATATAACCACCGCCGAAACTGAACCGTATGAG
>LFTM01000165.1 GCA_001513505.1 Clostridiales bacterium DTU092
AAGTTTAACCGTACCTTCATCCCCATGGAATACTCACCGACCTTGATATCACGGTGCTCCCACAGACCAACCCTCTCCATCAATTCCCGAATATCTGCTGTACTTTTATAAAATCCTGAGAAAAACTTCATATTCTCCAGAGCAGTTAATTTTGAGAAATGCACGGGCACCTCAAATCCGACGCCAATCTCCTCATAAAATGAGTTGTCAATGGACTTAAGATCTTTACCGAAATATTGAATACTTCCCCTGTAATCCTCAAGGAGCTTTATCAATATTTTCTGTGTAGTGGATTTCCCCGCACCCGAAGGACCCAGAAGCCCGAATATCTCCCCTTCAAACACATCAAAGCTTATTCCCTTGATGGTATCCTCCCTGGATGACGGGTATTTGAAGTATAAGTCTTTAACACTAAATGCGACTCCCATAATCTTTCCCCCTTTTGATCTTAATACAAAAAATCTTGTCCACAAGTGCCACTTTTAGCTTAAATCTAAATGTCTATTTACCCGATATTCCATGCTGTATTATGTCTACCACCTGGTTGGCAATGTTAATTAATTCATCCGGATCTCCGACAGAAATCAGTTTGTGCAGATTGGAAAACATTATCTCAATAATCTTGGCAACCAGCTCAGGAGGATAACGGCTGTCAATTTGCCCCGATTTTACCGCGTGGCAAATATAATCGCTGAATTGCCGGGCGTACATATCATATGGAAAAAAATCATACAATCGGTTTCGGAATTCTTCGCTTTCCTCCATTACTCTGTTTAAAAGATGGTGCATGCGTTCGTCCGCCAGCATAAAATCCATTGTACTCTTCATGATGACCTTGAGTGAAGTAAAAAAATCGCTGGTATTATTTATTTGGTGCATAAGAGGGTAGAAATATGAAAGCTTCTTTTTTACAATGATATCCATCATGGCCAAATAAAGTCCAAACTTGTCACCAAAGTGGTGATACAGACTCCCTTTGCTCATTCCGGCATTTTTCAGGATATCATTTAAAGATGCATCTTCATACTTTTTCATGGAAAACTCATCAATAGCTGCCTCCTGAAGCTGAGGATAACGTAATATCGGATTGTTATCGCCAATAAGTGAATGGTAATCAAAATTTCTTCCCAATATGAACACCCTCTAAATAGAAGTTGGATAGGATTTTTTGAATATACATTATAATCTGGCATATCTTAGACCAGTTGGTCTAGACTATTCGGTTTAATAGTAACATTCACCAGTAGTATTTGTCAATACACAATTTTCATAAAGTTTTACTTTTCACATAATCCCTATTCTGTCCCCCCTTCATATAATCACTATACTGTTATTTTCTGTGATTCTGACATAACTTAATGCAAACGTTATCAGATCCATTCTTTATTTATGAGGATGAAAATGGTATAATTACCTCAAGTAAACTATTACAGTTTGTTTTTCTGGCATCATTTGAATATACAAAGCACACATAAAGGGGGAAATTTCAATTGTCTGGTAATTATGAAGAACTATACTTTGATTTTGTGGTAGTCGGCGGTGGAATGGGAGGTATTTGCACAGCCATATCTGCAGCAAGAAATGGTGTTAAAACAGCTTTAGTTCATGACAGACCGGTGCTTGGAGGTAATTCCTCCAGTGAAATAAAAGTAGTGTGCAGTGGTGCAGCCAGCTATTGTCCATGGTCCAGGGAGACCGGAATAATCGAAGAGCTGTTGCTGAAAAACAGGGCAACAAACCACAGCGAATCTGCAAACAGTCACTATGATTTATTACTTTATGATACAGTTACAGCTGAACCCAATTTAACGCTGTTTCTGAATACAACAGTAAGGAATGTTGAATGTGAAGAAATACAAGACACCGATGGAGGCTATACTGCCAGAATTAAATCGGTTCGAGGAAGCCAGCTTGGTACGGAAAAGGAATTTGTATTTTACGCAAAGCAATTTGCTGATTGTACCGGAGATGGGACAGTTGGGTTTTTGGCAGGTGCAGAATATCGCTATGGAAGAGAGGCGCGAAGTGAATTTGACGAATATCTGGCCCCTATAGAAGCTGATGACAAAACAATGGGAAACAATGTATACATGATTGTCCGAGACACAGGGGCTCCGGCACCATATGTTATGCCTTCATGGGGGTATTTATATACAAAAGAAGAAGAGTTGGGTCCCCACAGACCGCTCCCAAAAAGTATAAACGGTGAAAGCCACCCTGGATATTGGTGGTTGGAGATAGGCTATCCGTATCACACAATTTATGACGGCAGGGAAATCTACGATGAATTGTTAAGACACGTGGTTGGAATCTGGAATTATTTAAAAAATTATAGCGACAACAAAAAAGCTTTCGAAAACTATGCGTTGGAATGGGTCGGAAGTGTCATAGGAAAAAGGGAAAGCAGAAGGTTAGTTGGCGATGTTATATTCAACGAGAACTATTGTCATAAGGATCAGCAATGGCCGGATCGGGTTTGCTATTCCGGCTATTATATAGATTTGCATATAATGGGTGCATTACTGAATAAAGAAGAACCTCCGGAAATCTCAAGAATCGATTCAAATTACAAGAACCATGCCTGGATTATGCCTACTACATATCCTTTAAGAGTTTTTTACAGCAGGAATATAGAAAACCTTTGGATGGCCGGCAGGAATGTCAGCGTAACCCATGTCGCACTGGGTACAAGCAGGCTGCAATCCACCATCGGTAATCAAGGCCAGGCCGTAGGTACTGCAGCAGCATATGCCATAAAAAATAACTTAACACCAAGACAAACTGCAAACCCCAATGATAAACACATAGTGCGGATTCAGCAAAAACTTTTGGAAGATGATATGAATATTCCCGGGCTGAGCAATCAGGATGATAATGATCTGGCGCGCAAAGCAAAAGTTACCGCTTCCAGTGAGTCAAAACTGGATTTTGGCAAAGAGGATTGTGAACATTTTGAACTGCTTAACTATCCTTTGGCACAGATCTTCCCCGTTACTCATAATCGAGTGGATACAGTGTCTTTATACCTGAAAAATGAACAATCAAAAGAAGTGGAGCTTGAAGCAGAACTTCAGGAGCTGGAACGAATCTGGGAGAATCAGCCGGGCAAAACAGTAGCTAAACTTTCTTTCAAATTACCTGCAAACCATGAAGGTTGGTTTGAAATCAGATTAAATGCTGCAACAACACCTAACAAA
>LFTM01000059.1 GCA_001513505.1 Clostridiales bacterium DTU092
GTACAGCCTTTTTCCACCTTCTGTATTTATTAGCCCTCTCTTCAGCACTCATATTCGGGCTAAAGACTTTCTCCTCCTGACACAGTTTTTTAAGCTCCTCCCTGTCCTTCCAGACACCCGCACCTAAACCAGCCAAAAAAGCGGCTCCCTGGGCAGTAACTTCAATATTTCGCGGCCTGACAACAGGAACTCCCAGCATATCAGCCTGAAACTGCATAAGGAAATTGTTTGCACATGCTCCTCCGTCTACTTTCAGAGTCTTTAACGGTATGCCCGAGTCCTGCTGCATGGCATCGATAACATCCCGGGTCTGATAGGCTATAGACTCTAAAGTTGCCCTTACTATATGAGCGCGGTTTACGCCCCGGGTTATCCCAACAATAGTACCTCTGGCATACATATCCCAATAAGGGGCACCCAAACCAGTAAAGGCGGGTACTACATAAACTCCGTTGGAATCCTGTACACTAAAAGCAAGTTCTTCACTCTGTGCAGCATTATCGATCAGTTTCAGCTCATCCCTTAACCACTGGACAGCCGCACCTGTAACAAATATGCTGCCTTCCATAGCATATTCAATCGTACCGTCAATCCCCCATGCAATGGTTGTCAACAGGTTGTTACGTGAAGTAATTGCCTCTTTTCCGGTACTCATTAAAATAAAACAACCGGTACCGTATGTATTCTTAACCATTCCCTTCTCATAGCATGCCTGTCCAAACAGTGCCGCCTGCTGATCCCCCGCAACCCCTGTTATAGGGATCTCCCTTCCAAGAAGCCGTGTATCGGTAACACCAAAAAACCCACTGGAATCCTTAACTTCCGGCAGTATACACCTAGGAATATTCAGCTCCTTAAGAAGCTCCTCATCCCAGCACAGCTCCTTTATGTTATACAACATGGTTCTTGACGCATTTGTATAGTCAGTGGCATGGACCTTGCCGCCGGTAAATTTCCAAATTAGCCATGTATCCATAGTCCCCGCGATTAGATCGCCTTTTTCGGCCATTTCCTTAACTCCTTCAACATTTTCCAGTATCCAGGAAATCTTTGTAGCCGAAAAATATGCATCTATCACCAGCCCTGTCTTTACCCGTATTTTATTTTCAAGGCCCCTTTGCTTCAATTCTTCGCATAAACCCGCCGTTCTCCTGCACTGCCAAACTATGGC
>LFTM01000086.1 GCA_001513505.1 Clostridiales bacterium DTU092
CAATCCGCTGTACGATAGTATCTTTCTGGGAAATCAGCGTATTGTCTGGTTACCTGTTGCTACGCTGGCTAAAAGCACATATATCAACTATACTTTTTATCTGATCGGAGACGTTGATGTTGCCACCAGCTCCAGAGACTCGGATCATATCGTATATGATAAGGTTTTGACATTGTCAAGGGGAATATATGACAGCAATAACAATCTACAGGCCATCATTGATGTCTACCTGCCCGTCAGTACAATAGAAAATGTTTTAAACAATATAAACCTGCCGGAAAATGGTGCTTGGGCGTATTATGATGCACAAGGTAATGTTATAACTTCTTTTCATATAGAGAATCTTGAGAAAGAGTATGTAAAGAACATTTTGGAGAGAGGTAATGAATCGGGTACAATATATAATGAAAACAATATACTGGTATACAGAAAAACTCCATTGAATGACGGTACGGTAATTATTTCCTATCCCAAAAGCTACATAAGTAATAGAGTAGGAATAATACGCAATATTACTCGTTGGACTGCTATGATATCTATTGCCACTGTTATACTGATTTCATATTTGTTGGCCAACTTGATTACAAGACGACTGGACCGATTAATGAGCAAGATAACTCGGATCCGTGATACGGGTAAGGCTGATGTATCAATAACCATACCCGGAAACGATGAGATAGCAAATATAGATAAAATGTTCAATGTTATGATATCCCGGGTTGATTATCTTACAGAACAGCATTTGAAAGCTGAAATTTCTAAAAAAGTTATGGAAATGGAAATTCTTCAGGCCCAAATCAACCCTCATTTCCTATACAATTCTCTTTCATCGATCAAGTGGGCATTGAACAATCCAAAAAGTAAGTTTGTTCATAATGCAATTGATTCACTTGTCCGGTTCTACAGACTAAGCTTGAGCAAGGGTAGAGAATTTATCTCCATAAAAGAAGAACTTGAAATAATACGTGAATATGTAAATATACAAAAATTTACCTATGATGCGGCTTTTGAACTCATATGGGATGTTACTGAAGAAGTAAATGAGTACTATTGTATTAAGCTGATTCTTCAACCGTTTGTTGAAAATGCCATCCTACACGGGTTGAATCTAAGTAATAATAACAGCTACTTGAAAATTGGCGCGTATCTGGAAAATGGCAAAGTTGATTTTGTCATAGAAGATAATGGCAGAGGATTTGATACAGCTATTCTAAGCTCAGTAGAAAGATCAGATGAAAAGGCTGTATATAAGGGGTTTGGGATAAATAATGCCATCCGAAGGCTAAAGCTTATCTATAGAGACCAATGTAATGTTACTATCCAGAGCAAGCCGGGGATTGGAACAAAAGTTATTATCGAAATACCGGCACTGACTTTGCAGGAAACAAGGCAGTTGTTCAAACAAATACCCTGATCATTAAAAGGGTTTACCTTTGTTCTTTCCGACACTGATGCAAGGTGTTTATAGGTCGGCGTCAGCGGCATTTTTTCGGCACAGACTTTGCTGGATTTCGAGCCTTTGCATGACGGGGAAGAGACCGGACTATGCGTTATGTGCAGGGATTCATACCATTTTTGATTGGTTTAATTACAAACCGCTTAAAGATTAGCATGAAAAATTGATTATACATTATAAATTATATTACCAGCTAATTATAAAAAGGAGGTTGCTATGAAGAACTGGTCTGAAATTAAGGAGTACAACGGAAGGAACAGAATACATATTGATGGAAAACCGTATCTGACTCTGGGGATTCAATACGATTACCTTAATTGTACCAAAATTGAAGATTTTGATTATCTGTTCCAGCATACAGTTTCATTAGGCTGTAATACGCTTTTCTTTCCGTTACGATGGCTTGTAATGGAGCCTGAGGAAGGAAAATACAACTGGGAAGTACTGGATCATGCAATTGCCAGATGCCGTGAATATGGGTTGCGTATGTCACTGTTATGGTTTGGCACCAACCAGGGAGGAAGTGCAAGGCCGGCTCCCGATTGGGTAATCAATGACAGAAAGCGGTTCCCGAGAATTATCGATGAAAAGGGCAGAGAACGCGATGGCTTGTGTCCAAACAGCGAAAGTACCTTGGAAGCGGAAAAAATTCCTTCAATCAACTTCTTAACCATCTTGCTGAAGTGGATGGTAAGGAGCACACGGTTATAATGATGCAGATAGAAAACGAGGTTTGTCTGTACATGAGCCATGAGCAGTCGGAAATAAGCTATGCAAGGCAGCAACCGGCCATGGATTTCTGGACTCCCCGCTGTTACTGTGATGTATGTAACGCCCTGTATCAAAAAGAAGGTGGCAGTGAGTTTGAGTTTGGGGTCAGGTCATTGATCAAGTATCTTAACTCATTACTTGAGGGCCAAAAGAAAATATTCCCGGTGCTAACCTATGTAAATTTTCCCATAAATCCATTGAGACCTGGTGAAGATGTGGAAATGTACTTGGAGGAGTGCCACGGTGTTGATTTTGTTGCTCCCGACTACTATGGTTTTACACCGGGAGATCTGGCTTTTGCCATACAGCATTTCAGAAGGGGCAGAAATATTCCTTTTATAGCAGAACATTCAACCGAGTCAGTTGGCGATGCTGCTATGAACCTTTATCTGTCAGTTTGTGAACACGGTGTTCAGGGATTTTCACCATGGGCAATTAATCACGCATTCGGCTGGAGAGCCTGGAGGGATGGTGTACGGGAGAAGCCATTTGTGGACAGAAATGGTGAATGGTCCGATGCCGCCGTATCCTATGGAAGGGCACAGCGGGCAATGAATTGTGCATCCAGGCAGATTGCTGCATTGGCAGGAACCGAAGACATGATGCACTATATTTCGTACGGTGATCCAAGAAAGATTGAGGAAAGAAGATGGGGGATCAGATGGAGACTGTTGACCGGCAAAGACGGTAAATGCATTGTTTTAAGGACCGGAGAAGACGATTTTACTATATTGGGAGTAGATACATTAGTAGCTTTGAGCCCTGTGAAGTACGGGAAAAGTATGCTGATAGAAGAAGGCAGATGGAATGATGAGCAGTGGGTGTGCAAAAGAAGAATATCTGCCGCCGAAGTATCAGAAGAAAAAGATATAAAAGGTTCAGACATTGGCGAGATAGATCTTGGAAAAGGTACTGCTTATCGGATAAGGTTAATATAGAGAAAATCACTGGTAAGATGATGTACGTTTATGTACATCATCTTTTTTTGTGCCATCATGTCTGTAAACCAATGAGTTAAGAGAAACTATATTGCTGGTTAGATCAACCCAGGCAGGCCTTATTATTGCTTTTAAATTTAATATTTTTTGTTACCTTTACGGTTTGCATAAAACATTTGAACTGGTTGATAGGAACAGATAATGGGAATATGCAAATAGAGCTATAATGTGAAAATAAATCCCAATAAAAGATAAATAAATAGCGGGTTTCGACTTCATAATTTTACAAAATATCAATTTGCAACGTGCTATACTGGTTTAGCAGGGTATAGATACCATTATGAAAGACGGAGGTAGGGTATACAATCATCCAATGTGAATATAATTATCAACATATAAATAAAATTTTTAAAAGAGGTGGGTAAAGTGATGCACTTCTGTAAGAGATGTGTTGTATTTGTGCTTATAGTAGTCTGTGCATTAAGTATAGTAAATTCTGCATCGGGAATTTCACAATTTTCTTCAAGCAGAGAAGTAAAAATGAGAGTCGCAGATCCCAGAAATGCATTTATATCGTTGCCAGAAATGTTGGAAATAAACATAAAGATTTTAGAGGGAGCAATTAACAAAGATGATATGTTGCTTACACAACCACAAGGATCGGGTGGAGAATCGGAAGAGGTTATCAGAATAGAAAGTGAGCTAATAGTTAAAAACAATCTTGATAATAGTATAAGACTAAAACGGATAGATTTTAGTGACTCTAATTTAAATATTAATCCAGAGGGATATATCTTGAACAGTGGAGAAGAAAAAAAGATACCTATCAGCTATAAGGGGACTGCATCCGATATTTATGAAAAAATTATTGAAAAAAGCATCAACAGAGAATTCTCAAAAGCTGTTTTATATTTTGAATGGGATGAAGGAAGTTCAATAATTCATATGGATGTAATTATTAATTATGAACTGATGAAAAAAACACAAGAGGAAAGTACAGAGGAGGCCCCGGAGCAGGAAGAAGTAACAGTGCGTGAGCAGGACGCGATTCAATAAGAAGGCACAGTGTTAGAGGAACATACAGTGCAAGAGGAAAGCGAGGTTCCAGAGAAAGGTACGCCACTAGAGGAAGGTACAGTAGAACACAATCATAAAGAATAAACCAGGCTAGTAAAATATTTGTTTAGGAGAAATGTTTTTCTATTGCAACCGGATTGATTTTAGGACAAACATATTTGAAATTATCAGGGATTCGGTCGAATGTAATGAATGAAGTTTATAATATTACACATAAAATAGACTTATACGAAAACAATCTGCAGTTTGCTCATAATACCTAGTACTACTTAAGTAGTACCAGGTAACTATACTTTAGTATAAGAAATAGTATCAAAAAGGGCGATGCCAGAAACTACAAGAAATGCCATAATATAAGTACAAGGTATAAACAATAATAAATAGGAGGGATTATAGTGAAGAGAAGGTTTTTAGTAGCGTTCACCCTTTTAATTGTGGCATCTTTGCTGGCAGCCCTGGGAACGGGAGCTATTGATGTATTTAGTGCAACTAGGACGGCAGAGATGCAGGTGGTAACAGATGCTGATGGATTGATATCGCTTATAGGTGATGGAAAATATGGAAAGACTGACGGTAAAGGAAAACTAGCGTTAGATTTCACAAATACATCAGCAGGTGGTAAAGGATTCAATCCACAGGCGAAATCTGAGTTTCACAATGTATTCACCATAACGAATAAAAGTGAAAAAACAGTTTACGTATGGTTGGAGGCCGAAGGCTGGAGTTCGCATCATAATGCTGGATTAAAATATGTAGTAAATGAAACTAATGGAAATGTTATTAAGGGGATAGATACATATAAAACAGAAACTTTGCTTGACAGCACAGGTTGGAATTTCAAGGATGGTGTAGGAAGCCTGGCATATGTAGAGCTTGAACCAGGAGAATATTTTAATGTAAATATTTATGTTAAAACCACTTTGAGCAATGGATATGGAGATCCAGGCTATGACTGGAGTCAT
>LFTM01000043.1 GCA_001513505.1 Clostridiales bacterium DTU092
GTTTGTATGGTTCCAACCCGCCTCCCACGGTACCTCCCACCGCTCCCGTCTGTTTATCGGTCAGATTAGAAGCAGTTTCCAACGCAGCAAAATAAGCTGTCAATACCTCTTCGGGAGTATCTCTCACGACAGGGTTATTTCTCAACCGAGTATAATTGATATTTCTCCCGAAGTTTGTATAATTTGTACTTTCCAGTTTCTGAGTTTGTTTTTTTATGTCATGCTTAAAACTATCGTCAGCAAAAACGGTTATCATTATAATACAAACGATAAATGTTACAGTAATAGCAGCAATTATAGGTAGTCTTCCTTTCACAGCTGACACCCATTCCTTCCGTTAATAATACTTGTTTAATATACTTACATTTAATATTCCTCCGGCTTTTTGATTTTATAATAGAATTAATTACAAAAAAAGCATCCCTATATAAGGGATGCCAGGCTCTCTTTATCCAGTATGATAATCTTTCTTTGACCCTCCAGTTTTATCCAGCCCATATTCTGAAAGTGAGACAATTTTCTGCTTAACGTTTCCTGAGTCATACCGGTATGGGATGCCAGGTCCTGCTTGCTTAAGTTCAAAACAACCCTGCCGTCATCATCAGCCAGGTCAAGAATTGTTCTGGCAATTCTTGCCTCAACATTGTAGAGCCCCAGATTCTCAATCATCTTTTCAGCCCTGCCCAGTCTGGTCCCCATCTCTTCCAGTATCTTGACAGCTATGGTAGGATATTTCATCATCAGTTCTTTCAGTCTATCACCATCCACAATACACACCTCAGTGTGTTCCAAAGCCTGGGCATTATCCACCAAAAGCCCGTGGGTAAACAGGGATAACTCTCCCATAAAATCCCCAGGTCCAAGTACCCTGATCACCTGCTCCCTGCCAGTTTCAGAATACCTGGTTATTTTGACGCTGCCTTTGTGTATAATAAACAGTTTATCGCCTTCTTCACCGGCCATATAGATCATTTCGCCTTTTTGGTAAGTTTTACTATATGTAATATTTTCTATTTCAATCATTTCCTCACGGTTCAAACCACAGAATATGGGAACCAACTCTATACAGCTCTGTTCTTCGCCTGAATGTCTGCATCCGCAGTCCATGGCGCTCCCCCCTGTTATATACTATATCTGTTTAACCAACGTACGGCCAAACTCTTTACACTCATCCGCAGCCTGTGCATCAGGATTCCATGTTACTCTTATGCCATCATTTACCACGGTAAAACCGGCCTTTTCCAATGCCTCGTTTATAATCTTGACGCTTTCGCCGCTCCATCCATAGGCTCCAAATGCCGCTGCTTTCTTATTCTTGAAACCCAATCCTTTTATCATCTCCAGAAGCCCGGCTATGGAATATGATATGCCTCTGTTTATGGTTGGAGAACCCACCAATATAGCCTTTGATTTGAAGATTTCGGTAATGATGTCGTTTTTATCAAACTTTGCAGCATTATACAGTTTGATCACAACGCTGCTGTCAGCCTCCCTTATTCCCTCTGCAATTGCCTCGGCCATCCTTCTGGTTCCATTCCACATGGTATCATAAACAATTGTTATCTGGTTTTCCTGATAATCATTCGCCCATTCCAAATACTTGTTTACAATCTGAAGAGGGTTGTCCTTCCATATCACACCGTGGCTGGTACATATCATATTGATAGATAAATTCATATCCAACAGCTCATAGATCTTTTTCTTCACAAACCCACTGAAAGGCGTTAGTATGTTGGCATAGTATTTCATTGCCTCATAATAAAGTTCATCATTATCAACCTTATCGTTAAACAGCTTTTCCGCCGCATAGTGCTGTCCGAAGGCGTCATTGCTGAAAAGTATATTTTCACCGGTCATATATGTAAACATACTGTCCGGCCAGTGAAGCATTCTTGCTTCAACGAATATGAGCTTACTTTCCCCTATATCAAGTGTATCCCCTGTTTTTACCTGCACAAAGTTCCAATCCTTGTGGTAATGCCCCTTTAGGGATTTTACGGCATTGGCAGTACAGTATACGGGAGTATCGGGGATCTCGTTGAGAAGCGCTTCCAAAGCACCGCTGTGATCTATCTCGCCGTGGTTTATAACGATATAATCGATTTCCTTTAAGTCTATTTCCTTTTTCAGATTTTCCACAAACTCTTTTTCATATGGCTTCCAAACAGTGTCGATTAACACCGTCTTTTCGTCCCTGATAAGATATGCGTTGTAAGTTGAACCTCTGTGAGTTGAAAGCTCCTCGCCGTGAAATCTTTTCAGTTCCCAGTCTATTTTGCCTACCCATGTTACTTTATCGGTTATTTTTCGTGACATAAGAGCACCTCCCGGTATATCTTTTGCTTATTATTTGTAACTATACTATAGATACACCTGTTCGCATAATTTAA
>LFTM01000015.1 GCA_001513505.1 Clostridiales bacterium DTU092
CCCAGCAGCTTTGTATCGGCAGGAATATCCATATTTAAACCGGTGTCCCTGGGTCCCCTTAAAAGTTCCCGGATTGCAGTTTCAATTGATACTTGTTCATCCTCTACTATTCTCGTAACCGGTACGATATAGTTAAAAACAGCATCCGGAGAGGAATGGAAGAATACAGTAACCTTATCACCGTCATGACCTGCACTTGAGCTTAATTCCAGATTTACATCCTGGGGTTCAATCGGTTTGCTGACATCGGTACCGTATTTTAAGGTATCAACAATTTTTCCTTCAAATAAAAACTGGACCCTGTCGATGGTGCTGAAATCGGTCAATGTAAGTGTTACACCCTGAACCATATTGCTTTCTTCTACAGCGCTATTAAATTCCATAGCTTTTTTGTTCAAATCCAGTTTTGCAAGGCCATCCTTTATTGACATTCCCAGAATTTCGGTACCTTCAGGCAGTAGTGGTTTGAGACCCATAGCCATCAGATCCTGCTGTTGTTCGGGAGAATCAATCATCTTTCTTAACGTAGCTTTAGCTATACCCTCTTCCCAGGTAATCCTGCGCATAACCGGAACCAAATATCCGGCATCATTCTGGTAATAAACAAGTGTCTCCCGTGAATTATCGTCTTCTTCGTCTTCAGCTTCCTCGTCATCAAGGATTTCCTGAGGAAGCTCGTCTTCAAACTCCTCTTTTGTCTTAACGGATTTACAACCTGCCGTAAACAGAACAACTAAAGTAAGGATGATGGCAAGTAAAGCAATATTTTTTTTGGACAACATACTCTCCCCCCTAACCAATCTATTCATATTATTTATATTAGGGGGCGTTGTAGAGTATGTCTTTATTTATATTTATTTTATCACATATTGTTTAGTCTTTGCGTTTTTTTATGAAGTTTGTCCTATTTTCTTTGCTCGCCATTAAATTCTCTCATTATAATATAATTTTATTTTGATTAACTAAGCTTACATATAGTATAATTGTTAATGCTCTATATGACAATAATAATTCGGAGGTACGGAATGGCTTACGATGGTGTAATGTTGAATTGTGTTATTGCAGAGCTGCGCAATAAGTTAATAAATACACGTATTGAAAAAATTTATCAACCGGAGAAAGATGAAATACACCTTCATATTCGCTCCAGAGATGGCAGTCTGAGACTTTTGCTGTCAGCCAGTGCCAATCATCCAAGGATCCATTTAATACAATCTGCCAAGTCCAACCCTTTTTCTCCCCCAATGTTCTGCATGCTCCTCAGGAAGCATCTTGTAGGAGGAAGAATTATTGATATTGTGCAGCCTGGTTTCGATAGAATAGCCGAAATAATCATAGAGAACATTAATGAAATGGGTGATCTTGCATACAAAAGGCTCATCATAGAAATAATGGGCAGGCACAGTAATATTATTTTAGTTGACGATAACGGCAGGATCATTGATAGCATAAAGCATGTAAACGAAACAATCAGCAGGGTACGCCAGGTCCTGCCCGGGAGAATGTATGAAACTCCCCCAACACAGGATAAGAAAAATCCATTGGAGCAAACACATAAATCTCTTATGGATATATTAAAATGTGCTCCACCTAATAAAAAACCGGAAAATATAATAACAGATAATTTTGCCGGAATCTCAAGAACCACAGCATCGGAGATTATATACAGGGCTTTAGGGGATTATTCTTATACATTGCAAAGTATTACCACGGATCAGTTAACAGCCATTTGTGACTCATTCATCAGCTTTTTCGACAATGTAAAAGGCAAACGGTTTTATCCGGTCATTCTGCTAAACAATGATGGTTATCCAAAAGATATATTCCCATTTATGTATATGCTGTATCCCCGGCATATGCAGCAGCATTATTCATCAATCTCGGAAATGCTTGAAGCGTTCTATTCTGAAAGGGACAAGCTTGAAAGGTTAAAACAGCGTTCTTCCCATTTATTAAAGGTTCTTAAGATCAACCTGGAGCGCTGTCAAAAAAAGCTGGCTATTCAGCTGGAAGAGCTGCAGGAAGCAAAAGATGCTGATAAATTTCGTCTTTGGGGGGAATTAATAACGGCTAATATCCATGCTATACCAAACGGTCTCCCGGAAGTCAATCTGGTGAATTATTACGATCCTAATGGTGAATCAATCACAATACCCATGGACAAAAACAAAACGCCCATACAAAATGCTCAGCAGTATTACAAAAAGTATTCAAGAGCCAAAAATGCTGTAGAAAAACTTAAAAATCAGATATCGGAAAGCAGGGAGGAACTAACCTACCTGGAAGGACTGCTGGACAGTCTGGATAAAAGTACCGATGAATCAGATCTGGAAGAGATACGTCAAGAGCAGAAAGAACAAGGGTATATAAAGAAGACCAGCAGGGATAAAAAGCGCTCCCAGGTATCCTCTAAACCCCACCATTTTATATCATCCGACGGTTTTGATATCTTTGTCGGGAAAAATAACTATCAAAATGACCAGCTGACACTTAAAACAGCTGATCATAATGATATTTGGCTTCATACAAAAAATATTCCGGGCTCTCATGTTATTATAAAAACAAATGGACGCCAGGTCCCTGAAAATACATTGTATGAAGCCGGTATATTAGCTGCATATTTCAGCAAGGCAAAAGATTCCAGCCAGGTTCCTGTGGACTATTGCCCCCGAAAAAACGTAAAAAAGCCTAAAGGTGCCAGACCCGGAAT
>LFTM01000038.1 GCA_001513505.1 Clostridiales bacterium DTU092
ATCGGGCGGAATAATTCATAGAGAGACCAGGCGCTGGGATGACAACAGAGGAGAAAGTTATCCCATGAGAAGCAAAGAAGACGCCCAGGACTACAGATACTTTCCCGAACCCGATCTGCCTCCTATAAAAATTAAGAAAGAACTCGTTGAAAGGTTGGAAAATGAGCTTCCCGAACTCCCCGATGCCAAAAAACAAAGATATATATCAGATTACGGCTTACCCGAATATGATGCCGGTATTCTCACCTCTTCAAAGGATCTGTCCGACTTTTTCGAGGAAGCCATAAAAGAAAGCACCAATGTAAAAGCAGTCAGCAATTGGATTATGGGAGATATGCTCCGGATACTTAATGAACGGAGTCTGGAAGCATTTGAAATTCCGTTCCCTCCAGCATATCTGGTAAAGCTCATTTCGTTAATCGATAACGGTGTAATCAACGGTCCAACAGCTAAAAAAGTTTTTGAGGAGATGTTTAGCAGCGGAAAAGCTCCCGAAGTCATAGTTAAGGAGCAAGGACTGGAGGTTATAAACGACCTCTCTATTCTCCTTGATGTGGTAGAAAAGGTAATTAAGGAAAATCCAAATTCAGTAGCCGACTATAAGAAAGGAAAAAAGAAGGCAATGGGATTTCTTGTCGGACAAGCCATGAAGGAAACCAAAGGCAAGGCTGACCCGAAAATAATAAACGAAATGCTAACAAAGAAACTGGAAGAATAAACAGGAAGTCCTTCCCTTTATATTAACTGAACACACCGGGAAGGACTTTTTCTATTCATCACCTCAATATTATTATGTTTTCCTTCAGAACCCGTTGGATATCATCCTGACGGGGATTCCAACAACTTC
>LFTM01000251.1 GCA_001513505.1 Clostridiales bacterium DTU092
TATGAATTCTCTCTGAAATTCTCCAGCCACAACGCGAGATAGCCAAGGAGAGGAAGTTTGAAAGGATGTCCCTTTACGGTGATAACGCAACCTTCAATCCACTCTCTTTTGATTGGTTCTGCATCACCTGTATCCTGGTCAGTATATTTATTTGCATCTCCCTTTGTAATATAACCCCCAGCCACACTTCGGCTAACTACCCGGTGGCATATCCATCCTGCGGAAGCCAGGGTTCCTTCCTCAGTTCTAAATACAATGATGTCATCTATATTCACAGGATCACCGGAATCTAACTGCCGTAAAAAAACCAAATCTCCACGCTGTAATACAGGATACATGCTATTGGAACGAATTACCGTCATAAGGAACGGTTTACCGGTAACGGCAGTACCGATTGAAGCAGCCAGGAAAAATATGAGTACGGAATAAATAAAAACATTAAAAACCACTTTTACATTTTTCACTGTTCTACCCTCCCCCGTATATTCTATAACTCCCTATAACTTTTACAATTCCACCAAATTGTGATTTCGTATGGAACAAAAGTATACCCTTTATAGAACCGGAAGATAACAATGATGCAACCTTTTGATACCGTTTATACCGGCAAAAGTGTTATAAAAGAGTACATCAAATGCTGAGCAGAATTACCCCTTAAGCGTGAAGAAAAATAAAACATTAATGACTATAATTAAATCATCAAATGTGCATAGCACATAAAAATTATATGGAGGTGAATTACCTATGAAAAAAAGTTTAATTCTGGTGGTAATTTTGCTGGCTGTGGCAAGCCTGATGGCAGCAATGGCCTACACAAAGGCCATGGTAACAAACAACGCTGAGTTAAAAATAGTCAACACAAACAAAGCCCTGCTGGCACTTGAACCACAAGACTCAAAGAATAAGGGATTCAAGGATGAGACCGCATGGATTGAAGATGGAGAACTGAAGTTCAATTTCAGCAAAGGACGTTTCTATGGACAATTCAAAGATAAAACTAATATTCACGGACTTCAACCCAACAGTGTATACGAATGGGTTCCACTCTTCGCCATTCATAACAACTCAAAAGACACTATTAAAGTAACCGTATCCGCTTCTCAAAATCTGAACAAATATTTAAAATTTGGAGTAGTAAAAAATTGGGGAGATAGAGAAGTTACTGTTTGGAGCAATGAATTAAAGAATGTGATAATACCTGAAGATGGTAGGGCATACATTGCCGTTAAAGCCGAAATTGATTCTCCAGATTATATTAAAGAATTGAAAGGTTCAATCATAGTCAAAGCAGTTCCAAATTGACTAGCAATATCTGATAATGATAATGATGATCAAAGTCTGAATGGCTGGCAAATTTTAGAGCCAGGGCTGCCGGAAGAAGGCTAAAAAATAAACGGGCAGGTAATCAGTAACCTGTCCGTTTATTTTTTCTAAATAAGTTTTGATACGCTATAAATTATATCTTATATCCTTCTAAATATATCCTGTTTTTTTCTGCAATCTGTTTCACCAAGGCAGCCTCAGTTTCTTTCAGACCAGTTCCTTTACCGCCTTTTAATTCTTCAAACTAACCTAATCGTTTTTTGTTGTAACCTATCTATCAATCCAAACGTACAATTCTGTAACACTTATTGATTTGCGCCGGGTAGCTCTCTGCAATAGCACCGTTGTAGAATATTTGCACCCTGTCCCCTGCTTCTATTCCGTCAATATTAATCTCGTTATTTTGGGAATCAAGCAGTTTTATATCATCGTTTACATGTACTGTAATTTTATCAGCCGAGCGCAGCTCATCGGAGCCTTCTACGGGCTCCACCAGCAGGTTTGTCCCGTTATTTTCAAGGACAATAGCCTGAAAATCAGTTCCTTCATTGTTACCGGTATTGCTGTTGTCTGCACCACTGCAGGATGAGAATACGAACAATGCTGCTGCCAGCAGTATTATAATAAAATAATGCTTTTTCACAGTAAAAACCCTCCTTTATCTAATAGCTTCAATTTATTTGACGGCGTTTTGGAGTATTTGTTGCATTAATCGTTTGTTAAATCCCCATCTCCATCTTCCCAAACCAACCTTTATTCCACTTTTTTACCTATAACAACTTATTTTTGAAATTACCATATCCCATGTCCCGGATTCAATATCTGTAAACAAAAAAACCTTCCTGCCATATCCGGCAAGAAGGCTGTTCAGCGAAAACAAGCTTACTCTTTTATTCCGGTGTATATTCTCATAGCATCCCGCAGAAACTCGGCACATCCGGGGACAATTTTATCATAGTATGCCTTAAACCTCTCATCGTCCACATACATCTGGGCAAGTCCCATGTGGGCTTCTTTTGAATAATCAGTCCAGAAGTACATCAGCCACTGTCTGCGAAGCTCACATGCTTTTTGAGCCAGTTCGCTTCCGGGATCTCCGGTCTCATATGCTGCTTTCAGTGTTTCATTAAGTTCAGCTGTCAGTTTCTCCAGTGCAGCATATTCCTCTTCAGTCATATTCATAAGTTTTTTATTTGAGGCATCAACCGCCTCATTACCATACTTCTTCCTTGCTTCTTTCCCGTATTTAATTTCATTCTCTTCAATCATTTTTTGCTTAAACCCTTCAAACTTTTCTTTATCTGTCATAACAATCCTCCCTTCCATCATTGCAATGGTCTTTTCAACATTGGCAATCAACAATTCAATTCGCTTCTTTTCATCAATGAGCCTTGCACGATGCTCCTTCAGGGCTTCCAATCTGTTAAAAAGCGGTGAAGTTATAATATTCTTAATATCGTTCAGGTTTACTCCCAGTTCACGGTAAAACAATATTTGCTGTAGCCTGTCAACTTCCTCCTCACGGTATATACGGTACCCCGAAGAATTTATCGTTGCCGGCTTCAGAAGCCCAATCTGGTCATAGTATCTGAGCGTTCTTNNCTGTTACCCCTGCAAGATTAGCCAATTGATGAACAGTGTATTCCATAGCCCACCTCCTTGACATCCACATTATAAACATTTACGTTACGTCAATGTCAACCAAAAAAATAAAATTTTATTTATATAGTCTTACATCTCAGCCGAACAACTCCCCTAAAGAACTATTGATCTCCAAAATAATCCACGATGCCGCAGTATATCGCCCAGGCAACCTGTTCCTGGTATTCATCGGTTTTAAGCAATCTCTCCTCCTGAGGATTTGAGAGAAAGCCGCATTCCACCACAACACTGGGCGCCTGACCAGCCTTTAATATGAGCAGATCACTTACAGCCTTGATCTGCCTGGTATTTCCCCGGTCCAATATATCTATCAGCTTGGTTTGAATACATTGTGCCAGTTTTTGTCCCTCCTGGCTTCCAGCCATATAAAAGGTCTGTGCACCGTAATACTTGGACTGCTGAAACTTGTTGAGATGGATACTTATCACAATATCGGCATTGCTGTTTTTTATAATCTCAACCCGTTTTTTCATGTCCTCCCTTTTATTTTTCCCCAGCGCACCATCGGTTTTACGGGTCATTACAACCTTAGCACCCTGATCTTTCAGATGTCTCCTCAATTTATTGGCTATTTTAAGGTTGATCTCATCCTCCCGCGTACCGCTGTCACTTACCGCACCCGGATCAAATCCTCCATGTCCCGCGTCTATAACAATAATTTTCTCTTTTACCGGGGAACTAAATACAGCAGATATAGACCTATCCTCCTTTAATTTAAGGGCATACAGCAGAAACAGTGCTATACCCAGCAATACCCAGAACAGGATTATCCAGCGCCTGGTGATGAATATGACCTTCATATATAAAACCTCCGGTATTATTCCTCTATATAAAAAGGATATTACCGGAGGTATTTGTCCTATAACCTCATTCTATCAAACAACCCTCTATATTTCCTTTTATAATTTACTTCATATGATGTTTACTGCTTTATAGAGATTGATAATCCAGAACTTATTCCACATCTGCCGTTATCTCTGCCGCTATATTCCATCATCTCTCATATTAAAAATATTATGGAAATCACCTTGCGGAAAGGTTTAGAACCTGTTAACGCAGCAGAGGATAAGGCCGAACCACTGTATACTGGTTATCCTGTTCCTAGTATTACACGTACCTTGTGGGCTATACCATCATCAGTAAGAGGTATTCTGTTATCCGTCATCACTTCACCATCCACAAGGACAGTCCTTACTCCTTTATTGACTCCCTGCGGATTCTCCACAATTATATGATACACGCTTCCGTTACAGCGGTAAGTGATCTCATATTTTCCCCATGTTTTTGGTATACAGGGATCTATAATCAGGTATTCACCCTCCCGCTTGAATCCAAGTATATGTTCGATACCAACCCTGTACATCCAGGCAGCCGAACCCGTATACCACGTCCATCCTCCTCTTCCGACATGGTTTGCAGCAGCGTACACATCTGCCGGCATAACGTAGGGTTCCACCTTATACTTCCACAACTCGATCCAGGTACGGGTATGGTTAATGGGGTTAATCAGATGGAACAGCTCGGCGGCCTTGTCTCCCATACCCAGTCTGGCAAATGCCTTAATAACCCATATTGCCGCATGGGTATACTGTCCCCCATTCTCTCTTACACCGGGTACATACCCCTTGATATAACCGGGTTCCAGCTCAGTGTTATCAAATGGAGGTGTAAACAGCCGTATGAACCCTTCTTGCCTGTCCACCAGATAATTGGCGACGGCTTTCATACCTTCCTGAACTCTATTGGCATTTCCTGCCCCGGAAATAACTGCCCATGACTGGGATATAGAGTCGATTTGGCATTCATCATTCTGCTCAGACCCCAGTGGAGTTCCATCATCAAAGTAAGCCCTGCGATACCAGCCGCCATCCCAGCCATGCTCTTCAATTGCCTGAACCAAATCCCGGGCTACCTTATTAAAATACTCAGCCCGTTGATGCTCTCCCCTCGCCTCACAGATGGGGATAAACCGCATCAGAGTGGTATACAGGAACCAGCCCAGCCATACACTTTCACCTTTACCACCTTTTCCCACACCGTCCATACCATCGTTCCAGTCACCACAACCCATAAGAGGCAAGCCATGGGGACCAAATCTGATTGCTCTTTCAATTGCACGAATGCAGTGCTGGTATACAGAGGCTTTCTGGTCTGAAACACTGGAGACGCTGTAGCGTTCCATCTCATTTGGTTTGAGTGGTTCTTCATCAAGGAAATAGGTCTCCTCGTCCAGAATACTCCAATCACCGGTATTTCTAATATAATCAGCCACCACAAACGGCAGGAACAGCAGATCATCGGTAATCCTGGTTCGGACCCCTTTGTAAGACATATGCCACCAGTGCTGTACATCTCCTTCTATAAACTGATGACTGCTGCTTTCGATGATATGCTGACGGGTAACCTCAGGCAGGCAGTGAACCAGAGCCATACTGTCCTGCAGCTGATCCCTGAAACCAAATGCCCCGCTTGACTGATAGAAACTGGTTCTGCCCCACATTCTGCAGGCCAGTACCTGGTATATCAGCCATCTGTTAAGCAATAGATCCATAGAAGGATCGGGAGTCCTGACCTGGATAGTCCCCAGTATGCGGTCCCAGAATTTTTTGACATTGTCCAGTTCTTCTTCAGCTTTCGCAGCATCGCTGTAGGTATTAATAAGTTCCCTAACGTTTTCAGCGCTTTCTCCCTGACCCAGCAGGCAAATAATCTCCCTTTCCTCACCGGGTTCAAGATCAATCTTTACCTGTATAGCGCCACATGGATCATAACCCGCTCCCACCCTTCCTGAAAGACCCGTCCGTCCGAGGGATGCCGGATTTTGCAGAGTTCCGTTTCGCCCTATAAACTCGGTTCTGTCACATGTATATGAAGATACAGGAGCATTGATATGCATGAAAGCTACACCCTGAGGGTACTCCTCATTATAGGCGTTTCTGGCAATAAGTGCCCCTGTTTTTTCATCCATTTCGGTAACGATAAAACGACTGCCATCCTCACGCTGAACTCCCAGTACCCATTCTGCATAATAGGTTAACGTTAATCTCCTGCTCCACTTTGATTCATTTCTTATGGTTACCCGGGATATCTTTACCGGATCTTTCAAGGGTACAAACATCTCCATGCGCTGCCCCAGTCCACGACTGATATGCCTAAACACGGTATATCCCTGGCCGTGACGGACTTGATAAGGATGTCGTCCCTTAACAGGCAGCGGTGTTATACTCCAAAATTCACCGGTATCCTCATCCCTGATATACACGACTTCACCCCGGGGATCGATTACAGGATCATTGGACCAGGGCGTCAATTTATTTTGCCGGCTGTTTTTATACCATGTATAGCCGCCACCCGACTCGGTAACCAAAAATCCGAAACGGGGATTTGATACAATATTGCTCCAGGGCATAGGGGTAATGTTCTCCTGCTCTAGCTTTATTACATATTCCCGCCCATCCTGGGTAAATCCGCCCAGTTGATTAAAGAATAACAGTTCCTGGTCTTCCTCTGTGTTTAGTTTATGATACTGCTCATCCCCTGAAGGAACAACTGCAACGGTTACAGGAGGCGGCAAAGCTTCCATTGGTTCTTCGTACTTAAGCTGGGAAACAATGCTGCCTGCATCACCCCTTAGTACCAGCCGTGCAACCGCCTTTAAAAGGGTTTTGTCTTCATCGGGCATAAGGCTTCCCTGTAGTATATAGACTCCTCCCGGACGGTTCTGCAGATCCCTTGCATGGCTTACCATTACCAAATCCTGAAGCCGTTCCTGTACCGGCTGCTCATAGCTGGTACCATATTCATTCAGCAGCACAAGATCGGCATTGAGGCCTTTCAGGCGCCAATACTCATGAGCCGTTAATACCTGCTTGACCAGTTCCATATGCTCGATCTTGCTGACCTCAAGCAGAACTATGGGAAGATCCCCGGAAATTCCGTAGGACCACAGACCTGACTGTCCTTTTTTATTCTGCCTTATGAACTCCTCAAGATTCCTTCGCTGGGGAGTTGAATAAATAATATGACTGGCCAGCTTCTGATATAAATTAATCTGACCCGACGCTATATTAAGATAGCGCATCTCAACCTGACTATGGGTCCATGCCAGTTCAAACACCCTGGCCGTTACGGTAGCATCTCTGTATTCCCTGGCCAGGACAATGGCTTCGTCCCTGCTTTCAGCCACTCCAACCACAAAGGAGATCCTTGCGGTTTTACCGGGAGAAATGGATAGCCTTTGCCTTAAACTGACAATTGGATCCAACACAACTCCAACCGTGTTGGAAAGAGGATGCTCAGCCTCCATAACCTGCGGAAATTCCAGGTTTCTACCCCTGCCGATGAAGCGACTTCTGTCGGTTTCATACTGCGGTTCTCCAATAGCCTCACCCTCAAGTACAAAGGTATGAACAAGCCATATAGGTTTTTGCTCAGCGCTTCTCGGCCTGCGTTTAACCAGCAGAGCACAATACTGAGGGATAAACTCGGTTTCAACGAAAAGATTGTTAAAAGCACGGTGAGCCATATCATCGGCCAAAGAAGACAGTACCGGCTCAAAATAACTGGTTACCTCAAGAACACGTCCGTACTGACTTTGATTTGTAAGGCTGATTCTGCGCACCTCAACATTATGCTCTGTGGACACTGCAACTTCGGTCAGAGTTTCTATGTTACCGTCCTGGCGCAAATACACGGCATGATCCGGTTCAAAAACCACGCGGTACTCATCAGGAGTAACTTTGGTTGGATTGTACGTGGCCGACCAGAACTCATTCGAGTTTAAATTCTTTATATAGAAGAACATGCCATAATCTTCACGGGTAATATCTTCTCTCCATCGGTTAAGAATCCTGCCGTGAATCTGGCTGAAGCCACCACCGCTGTTGGTAAGCATGGTTGAATAGCTCCCGTTGGACAGCAGATGTACTTCTGGTATTTCGGTATTTGGTGTTGAAAAACGCCTTCTGGGCCGGATCCGGTGATATTTGACTTTTTCTGTATCAACGTCTATTACCTTTTCAGTGTGTTCCTTTATAAATATCTCCTTTTTCGGCGTCCTTTCCTGCAAAAGCAGTTCAGTAGCACGTATCATCGGGGAGGAATGGAATCTGCTCTGCATGATATTATCATTTAAAAAGTTATTTAGGGCAAGCAGTATCATCCCCTGATGATGGGCCATAAAGCTTTTTACAATCATTCTCCTTTTTTTCTGCGGTAAACGTTCCGGGGTATAATCAATTGCCTCATACAATCCGTAGTCGCCATCGGCGCCTTCAGCAATAAGCATTTCCATGTTTTTTACCGCGGCTGCCGGATTAACAGGTAATGCCAGAGCGGTTGCGTAAGGTGCTACCACCATATCATTTACCAGACCGCGTTTTAAACCCAGCTTGGGAACGCCAAATGCCTTGTATTGATAGTTCAAATGCAGATCAAAGGCATAAAATCCAGACTCTGATACACCCCACGGAACACGGCGCTGCTCCCCGTATTGCATCTGTGCAGCCACCACTGCTGTATATGTCTCGTCCAGGAGAGTATACTCATAGTTCTTCATTATAAGAAGGGGCATCATGTATTCAAACATGGTACCGCTCCATGAGAGAAGCACCTTTAAATCTTCCACCATGGTAAGCGCGCGGCCTAAACGGAACCAGTGTTTCTGTGGAATATCTCCCTTTGCAATGGCGACAAAACTGGCTTGCCTTGCCTCGGAGGCCAGAAGGTCGTAGTAACTCTTTATCAGCTTATCCCTCTCAATATCATAGCCTACAGAAAAAAGTTCCATTCTGGAGTCATACACTGCTGTAAAATCGGTTTCGCGAATCAGCTTTTCTATACGGGAATTTAACCGGTTGCATCGGTTAACAAATTCCTTGACAGATGCATGGGATTTAGCCACTGCCAGCTCAAACTCTTTAAGCCATTTCATCACCCTTTTATGAATAATTACGGAGGTTCGATCCTGACGGAAGGTTATCATTACCTCCGACAGAACATCCAAAATATACGAATAGTTATCCAGCATCCACTTTAATGAAAATGAATTATCAAGCTTGCCGATAAGCTCCTTAAACTTGACCGCCGCCTCCGAACCGTTGTTTTTCCCGTTGGTCAATTCTTCCGGTATTTCAAGAAGTAATACCAGCCATGGCATCAGCTCGTCTATCTCATGGATAAAGGGCTGTATATGCTTTTCCAGACCTTTTACATCATTTTTTACATATTCCAGCAGATTTCTCCATTCAATAAGACTGGTTTGATTTTTCTCAAGCAGTCGGGTAATTGATTTCTCCAGCTGTCTCCCTTTGGAATGGCTGGTTTTACATACTTTGCAGGTATCCTTTAGTCCCATAAGCATCTCTTTGGCTACCATCGGGCGCGTTAACAGATCACTGATGCCCTGCTTTATTACAATCAGGTAACCTACAAGATTGCCGCTATCCACCGAAGAAATTAGGCGTGGCTTAGACGGCTGCAATGTGCATGTATTATACCAGTTATAGAAATGACCTCTGTACCGCTCCATTCTTTCCATTGTGGCAATAGTGCGCTCAAGCCGTTCAATGGTTTCCATCGTTCCGATATAGCCTAGATCCCGGGCAGTCAAGACCGATGTAAGATATAGTCCTATATTGGTAGGTGAAGTTCTGTGTGCGACTCCAACCGGAGGTTCCTCCTGATAGTTATCAGGGGGCAGCCAGTTATCACCAGGTCCAACAAAATCCTCAAAAAACC
>LFTM01000278.1 GCA_001513505.1 Clostridiales bacterium DTU092
AAATTTGAGCTGGGGATTGCAGTACAAAAGTTGTATGACTTTATATGGGATGAGTTTTGTGACTGGTATATCGAACTTGCAAAGTCCGGTCTGTACGGTGAGGATAAGGATGTTAAGGAGACTAAGCTGTATATTCTGAACTATGTTCTGGCAAATACCATGAAACTGCTGCATCCGTTTATGCCTTTTATCACTGAAGAAATCTGGCAGTATCTGCCTCATCATCAGGAGGACAGCATTATGATATCATCCTGGCCTATAGCTGATGACAATGCCATAGACTCCGAAGCAGAGGAAAAGATGACAGCAATAATGGATGCAATACGCAGTATACGAAATATAAGGGCGGAAATGGAGGTTCCTCCGTCCAGAAAGGCAAAAGTAATTCTGGTTGTAGACCGGCAGGATATATCCTTGTTTGAAGAGAGTAAAACCTATTTTGAAAGACTTGCCTGGGCTTCTGCAGTCGAGGTCCGGGAAGACAAGGAGGGCATTGCGGCTAATGCAGTTTCTGCTGTAACTGGAAAGGCGCAGATATTTATGCCCCTTGAGGACCTGGTAGACATTGAAAAAGAGATGGAACGGCTGCAAAAGGAAAAGGAAAAGCTGGAGAAAGAACTGGCACGGGTTGAAAGCAAACTGTCCAATGAGAATTTTGTTAAAAAGGCGCCTCCAGCAGTGGTTGAGCAGGAAAGACAGAAAAAGGCTAAGTATCAGGATATGATGGATAAAGTTTTAAATCGTATTGAATCATTGAAAAAATGATGCCGGAGGAGAAGGGATATTAGCATGAATTATGAACAGGCGCTGGATTATATTCATAGCACATATAAGTTTGGTTCAAAGCTCGGATTGGACAATATTAGAGACCTATTGCGCCGTTTGGGGGATCCCCACCGTCAATTTAAAGTACTCCATGTAGGCGGTACAAACGGAAAAGGCTCGGTAACTTCTATGTTAACTCATGTGCTGTTTGAGGAAGGTTACAAGGTGGGGATGTTCATCTCCCCATACCTGGAAAGATTTACAGAACGGATTCAGGTCAACCTAAAAGAAATCAAGCCGGAGGAACTTGCCCATATAACCGCATTGGTAAAAGAAAAGGTTGAGGAGATGGTAAATGAGGGCAGGAATCATCCTACCGAATTTGAGATTGTTACCGCCATTGGTTTTGTGTATTTTGCTCAGCAGCAGGTGGATTATGCAGTGGTGGAGGTAGGACTGGGAGGACGTCTGGATGCCACTAATGTGGTGGATCCCCTTGTATCGGTAATAACCTCTATCAGCTATGATCATATGGATATTCTGGGCAATACACTGGACAAGATAGCCTATGAGAAGGCTGGTATTATAAAGCCTGGCAGGCCGGTAGTGACTTATCCCCAGCCACCTGAAGCAATGGAGGTTATCCGAAATGTGGCCCGTCAGAGAAATGCACAGCTGTATGAGGTTAACAGCGATGGTATCGTGGTCCATTCATCAGAAATAGGCAGGCAGTCCTTCGACTATACATTTGACGGGGAAACCCTTTCTAACATAGTTATTAGGCTGACGGGGCGGCATCAGATACTAAATGCCGCAACTGCTTTAACGGCTCTGTTAGTTTTAGGACGTCAAGGGATTACCGTTTCTCAAAGGGCCATATATGATGGTATGAAAAGAGCTGTCTGGCCGGGACGGATTGAAGTTCTTCAGCATCAACCTTATGTTCTTTTGGACGGAGCCCATAATGCTACGGGTGCCCAGGCTTTGGCCGATACGATTAAGGAATACTTTGCAGACAGAAAGATTATCCTGGTTATCGGAGTGTCTAAGGACAAGGAAGTTGATGCTATACTAAAAGCTCTGTGTCCGCTGGCTGAATCGGTTATTGTGACAAAATATGATGGTATGCGGGCTATGGAACCTAAAGAGCTGGCCGGGCGGGTTAAACAATACACTTCTGCCCGGATTACAGTTGAACAGGATTCGGAGAAGGCCATGGAAGCGGGATTAAGAAGTGTGAAACCGGATGACGTGCTGTTGTTTACCGGTTCACTGTATCTGATAGGTGAGATCCGCAGCTTTTTTAACCGCCATAAGTAATTGGTGAAGATATGAATTATTTGTATTACGCCATCATAAACATGTTATAAACAGAAATGTATTTTGCCCGTAAGCAATATAAATACGTATTGCCATTTATGATATTGCCGTGTACGGTTTAAAAGGGTTGATGGTGTAATGAAAGAAAAAATTATTGCTGACAACACGGATGATGTGCTGTTGGATCTTATCCATATTGCACTGTTGAACTGGAAAAAAACTAATATGTCCTGTAGAATGAAGGATAAAGTGGTTTTAGGAAAGGGAGTATATATCTGTCTTTTGAAAGAGGCGAAAAAAAGAGGTTTGTTCCTTAATAGTAAGCAGTTATTGGACAGGATTCTGTATCCTCAAATATAAAATAATCTGATTTCCAACCCCCATTAGTACCCTTTACAGAAGGAAGTCATATAATGAATTAAACACTTCTGGATAAAGAGCTCTTATGGGGGTATTTTGTGTATGGTTTGGAAGGATAAAATTGCTGTTGCCAACACAGGCGGGAACAGCATATCTTTTATAGATCCGCTGCTTAAAAAGGAGATATCCCGGATCCAGCTTGATTCAGGGACGGGACCCTGTGACCTGGTCAGGCTGGGGTGTACTTCAAACCTTCTGATCACTCAGTTATATGATAATTCACTGGCGTGTCTGAATCTGGACAGTAAAACTATTGAAAAGATATTGCTGGTGGGATGTTATCCAAAATATGTCGCTGTCTGCAACTTTACCCACAATATCTTTGTTTCAAATGCAGATTCCGATTCCATTTCAATTGTTGGGAATAAAAAAAATCTCAAGCTAATAGGCCAAATCCCGGCAGGTTCAATGCCCCAGGGTATTGATTGCCATCCACAGCTCCCCATTCTGGCAGTCGCCAACATGAATTCCCAGGACGTGTGGCTGATTGATACCGGAAAGCTGGATACTATAAATATAACTAGAATAGACGGCTTTCCAACACAGGTGAAGTTTAGCAGTAAGGGTGATATTTTATATATAGGCTGTTATTTATACAATGGAGATTCCAACAGCAAGATTATATTATTGTCCGTGGACGGACATAGGATATACAGAGAAATTCCCATAAGATATGTACCGTTTCAAATTATTGAAGCCGGTGATGGTAAATACCTGCTGGTGATATCCTTTGAGTCAGGAAGAATGGAAGTGATAAGTTTGGCTTCCGGTAATGCTGTACAAAGCATTGAAGTAGGCAGTATGGCACACGGTATAGCTCTGGATAGGGAAGAAAGGTATGCATATGTCACAAATACAAAAGAGGATACTGTAGCGGTAGTGGACTGGAGGCTGGGAAAAAAGGTAGCCGATATTCCGGTAGACAGGGAACCAAGCGGAATTGTGTATCTCTACTAATAGCGGGATGTATTTTATTTTGCAGAATATTATTCCAGCCACCTTTCGGAAAAGCTCTTGGTCTTGGGGTTCCAGTGACTGGAATAATATTCTTTTATAAATAAGTATTGTGTGCAGAATACTATTCCAATCACTTAAGTTCAAGGCCAAGAACCTGTAACACTCGCTCCAGGCCTCCACCAAAACTCGCTTACGCTCAGACATTGGTTCCGGCTGTCTTCCGCTTCGTTAACAGGTTCTAAGCCTTTTCACAAGGTGATTTCCATAGTATTCTGCACATACACTGTACTCGGTTATACTGCTACCAATGAGCATTGTATGAAAAATATTATGAAAGTCTTGGAGCTCCAGTGATTGGAATTATATTCTTCAAAACTATATTGCGTATTCAGAATAGTGTTATCGGTTGAATAGGAGCAACTATATATAGTATAATTCAAATTAGAATGTGGGATTTACGGGGGTATTTATTTATGGATGTTGAAACGGCTCAATTGGTGGAACGGTTAAATCACGGTGATATTGACACAAGGCTGAAGACATTGAAATTGCTGATGGATAAGGTGAATGCAGGTGAGATTGAAAGGCCGGTACAGGGAAACGATGTGAACAATCATATACACACTACCTATTCCTTTTCCCCTTATTCTCCGGCAAAAGCCATATGGATGGCCTATATGGCAGGGCTCAAAACCGCAGGTATCATGGATCATGATACTATAAGCGGTGCCAGAGAGTTTATAGAAGCGGGAAAGATTGTAGGGATAGCTACAACTATAGGAGTGGAATGCCGGGCTGATTTTTCAGATACACCTTTGAAGGGCAGAAGGATTAACAACCCGGATCAGAAAACAATTGCATATGTGGCTATACATGGTATACCTCATACCCAGATCGATAAGGTCAGCAGCTTTTTTGTCAAATATGTAGAGGAGCGAAACAAACGCAACAGGCTTATGGTTGAGCGGATTAATGGAATAATGGCACCATACGGTATTCAAATCATTTTTGACAATGATGTTGTTCCTATATCCAGAAGCCATGAAGGAGGAAGCATTACCGAACGGCATCTGTTATATGCGTTATCACTTAAATTAATTGAGAAATTCGGAAAAGGCAGCAAGTTGCTTAATTTTTTGAAAGATGAACTTGGCCTGGATGTAAAACCGAGGATTGCCGGATATCTTTCGGATGCTGAAAACCCGTATTATGCGTATGATTTGCTTGGTGTTTTGAAAAGCGATATGGTCTCCCGGTTCTATATTGATGCCACTTCCGAGTGTCCTGATATAAAGGAAGTGGTCAAGCTGTCCAATGAAATAGGAGCCATACTCGCTTATGCATACCTTGGCGATGTGGAGGATTCGGTAACGGGCGATAAGAAAAAGCAAAAATTTGAGGATGATTATCTGGATTTGTTGTTTGAAGTAATAGGGGAGCTGGGATTTCATGCTGTAACATATATGCCGTCACGAAACAGTATGGAACAGCTGAAACGGGTAAAGGAACTGTGTGAGAAACATGGATTTTTCCAAATCAGCGGGGAAGACATCAACTCGCCCCGGCAGTCTTTTGTCTGCAGCCGGCTGAGAGATCCCGAGTTTGCAAATCTTGTGGATTCCACATGGGCTTTGATAGGTCATGAAAAGATAGCTACACAAGATATAGAAAAGGGTTTATTTACTCCTAATACCGTATCAAAATATCCGGATCTGAAAAAAAGGATTGAAATATTCAAAAAAATTGGACAGGGTTGAAAAAATGCGGAATAAACTGAAACCAAAAGAAGAGGATATATGATAAAGTATATTCTCTTCTTTTTTTATTGCTAATAAATGGTTAAATGAAATTTACTGTTTCGGTTCTGAAAACCAGGTTGATTGCAAATCAAATGGATTTAATGTAAATGTGTCACTCTACAGCCAATTAATACATCATTACTTTTGAAGTATTGTTGGGAATACTACTTGCAGGAGCAACTATTTAGAAACTGGCGCATATAATGTATAGCAGTAATCAGCATAATTTGCTGATGAGAATAAACTGGGTCAAGGGAAATGGAAGAAGGGAGTGATATAATGCGCTTTTTTTCTATTGGTATTGAAGAAAATAACCTTGGCCTTAAAAAATCAATTTTAAGGAAAATTGATGAGACAAAGCCGGAAGGGTTTATCATCGAGGAAAAGCAAGCGGGTAATCTGCTGTTCATAAATTATATATTGCTTAACCCATATAATAGCGGGCCATGGAATTTGGTAAGGGAAAAGCTTCAACAAAATATTGCCGATATTATAACCGATTTTATACTGAATGATATGCAGCTGCCAATGATAGAGCGAATAGTCCGGGATGAATTTTTTTATTTTGAAAAGGAGGATATGAAACATATCTGCCGGGAGGTATTGGCAACTGTATTGGGGAAAAAGGACGGGGACAGCCGGTTAAGCAGCCTGAAGGAAAATTGGCGTGCCAGGATACGGGAACGCATAATCGAACATCTGGATACCAACAGTGAGTTGATTATAGATGGTTTTATCCGATTCAGGCTTAAGGATTTTACAAAAGATCTGACGCAAGGGATAAGCGGTATTGCAGAAGAGCTTTTGATTGAAAAGGAGTATAACGAGTTTATAAAGCTTCTCAGATATTTTGTTGAAATTCAGGAGCCAAAGGTTAATGAGGTACATGTAGTTGTTGAAGATGACAGGAAGTATGTATTGCTTGATGACAGCTACAGGGTTATAAATAATGATGTTCTTAAGGAATTGGCAAAGGAGATATCGGACAAGGAAATAAGCTATGACGATCTTCTTATTAGTTCGCTCATAACTATTGCACCCAGCAAGATCACCATACACGACTGTGAAAAGATAAAAAATACCGAACTTTTAAACACAATAAATAAGGTTTTCCGGGGCAAGGTCAGTTATGAACCGTAAGGAAGAATCCCGGTCGTTGGCAAATATACAGTGTTGAATGAATATTGCAAAAAATGTCTAATGAACAATGTCGGGGAATTTCAAAAAAACTTTGAAATTCCCCGATTGCTTACTATTGACTTTTTAAACATGCAAGGTTATAATGACTAATAATATTTATGAAAGAGTTAGTGTTGAAAGCCATTATCATAGTATCATGCAATGATAAGGAAGAGTAGATCGGAAACCGATGGCAGAGAGGGGATGTCATGGGCTGGAAGCATTCCCCATTAGGTCCGATTGAAGACCACCCTTTGAGCATGTGGATAGCCCCGTTAACGGCTGCTTTGAGGTGGATCCTTTCCAGGATCAATAAGGGTGGAACCGCGGGTATCCTCTCGTCCCTTTATCGGACGGGAGGTTTTTTAATTATGTTCGAACTCTAATATTATGTTTAAAGAAAGGGTGAGTTATAGATGGTGGAAGTAGTGTTGAAGGATGGTTCAAAAAAGCAGTATCCTAAAGGGATACACGTATATGAAATTGCAAAGGATTTAAGTCCGAAAATCTATAGGCAAGCGCTGGCAGCTGAGGTGAACGGCAAGACAGTGGACCTTT
Organism: Clostridiales bacterium DTU092; assembly: GCA_001513505.1. Classification (GTDB taxonomy): domain Bacteria; phylum Bacillota; class Clostridia; order Caldicoprobacterales; family Caldicoprobacteraceae; genus DTU074. The sequence continues at coordinate 6,999 of LFTM01000278.1, forward strand.
CCTATAAAATTAATGAAGATTGTGAGTTGAATATATTAGCTTTTGATGACGAGCCGGGCAAAAAAGCCTTCTGGCATACTTCATCACATATCCTGGCACAGGCGGTACAGAGGTTGTTTCCCGATGCCAAACTGGCAATCGGTCCTGCAGTGGATAACGGATTTTATTACGACTTTGATGTTGAGACGCCGTTTTCCACCGAAGATCTGCAGGCCATTGAAGAGGAGATGCAAAAAATTATTAAAGATGACCTGCAACTGGAAAGGTTTGAACTTCCAAGGGAAGAAGCCGTTGCCCTTATGAAGGAGAAGGGCGAATCTTATAAGGTGGAACTTATTGAAGAGCTGCCTGATGATGCGGTGATATCCTTTTACAGGCAGGGTGATTTTGTGGATCTATGTGCGGGGCCCCATATTCCTTCTACGGGCCGGGTAAAAGCCATTAAGCTGCTGAGCGTAGCCGGTGCCTACTGGCGCGGAGATGAAAGGAACAAGATGCTCCAGCGTATATACGGCGTATCTTTTCCAAAGAAAAGCATGTTGGATGAACACCTGCAACGCCTGGAGGAAGCAAAAAAGAGGGATCACAGGAAGCTTGGCCGGGAGCTTGATCTGTTTAGCCTTCATGAAGAAGGACCTGGATTCCCGTTTTTCCATCCAAAAGGGACGATTATCTTCAATCAGCTTGTGGACTTCTGGAGGAAGGAGCATGTGAAGAGGGGATATCAGGAGATTAAAACTCCGATTATATTGAATAGAGATCTATGGGTTCGTTCCGGACACTGGGATCATTACAGGGAAAATATGTATTTTACAAAAATAGATGATGAAGATTTTGCCATTAAGCCTATGAACTGTCCGGGAAGTATGATACTGTACAAACGCAGGATATACAGTTACAGGGATCTGCCTCTCAGGGTAGGCGAACTGGGATTGGTTCACAGACATGAGCTGTCGGGTGTACTGCACGGTCTGATGCGTGTACGGTATTTTACCCAGGATGATGCACATATTTTCATGCTGCCCGAGCAGATTGGCGATGAAATTCTGGGTGTTATTGATCTGGTGGATTATTTCTACAGCATATTTGGTTTTAAATATCATGTTGAACTGTCTACCAGACCGGAGAATTCAATGGGTTCCGACGAGGATTGGGAGATGGCTACCAATGCCCTGGAAGAGGCCTTGAAAGCCAAAGGGCTTGACTATAAGATCAATGAAGGTGATGGCGCTTTTTACGGACCTAAAATTGATTTTCATCTGGAGGACAGCCTGGGCAGAACCTGGCAGTGCGGAACTATCCAGCTTGATTTTCAGATGCCCGAAAGGTTTGACCTGACTTATATTGGTTCGGATGGGGAGAAGCACCGCCCGGTTATGATCCACCGTGTTGTATATGGAAGTATTGAGAGATTCATTGGTATTCTGATTGAACATTTTGCCGGGGCGTTTCCTGTCTGGTTGGCTCCCGTTCAGGTTCGCATATTGACCATAACTGACAGAACCAATTCCTACGCTCAGGAATTGGCGAAGAAGTTTAGTGATGCAGATATAAGGGTGGAAACCGATTTAAGAAATGAGAAGATAGGATATAAAATAAGGGAGGCACAGACCGAAAAGATTCCCTATATGCTGGTAGTGGGGGATAAAGAAATGGAAAACGGAACGGTAGCCGTCCGTGCCCGCGGCAAAGGAGATCTTGGTGCTATGCCGGTGGATGAGTTTCTGAATAAGATACTAGATGAAATTCGTACCAAGTCTATGTAGCGGATATATGTTATAAGCATTGTTCATGATATTCTGTCTGGTTGAGCGTATCTTATGCCTGAGGAATATTATGGGCATGAAGAATATTATGGAAATCACCTTGAACTCCAGTGATTGAAATAACATTCTTCACAGATTCTTCAGGAACATTAAGCGATTTATTCAAATTTCTTCAAAATTGCAATAAAAATATTTGACAAAGTATTAAGCGGTGTGATAAACTATTTCAGCAAACAAGAAGAAGCTATCCACTTCTCACCTTCCGGCGATAGAGCCAGGAAGGTTAATATGGTCCGTTGTATTGTATGTTGGCGTAATGTTGTCAAATTAATAAAGAGTGGGTAGTTGTTTGCACCCACTCTTTTGTTTTATTAAATCCGGGGGTGAATTGTTATCAGCAATAGAGAATTAATGGTAAATGAACAGATTAGGGACAAGGAAGTAAGGGTTATCAGCGAAAATGGCGAGCAGCTGGGTATTATGCCGATTGAGAAAGCTCTGGAACTGGCAGAAGAGAGGCAGCTGGATTTGGTTAAAGTGGCTCCTAAAGCGAAGCCTCCTGTGTGCAAAATTATGGACTACGGGAAATACATGTTCGAGTTGGGCAAAAAGGAAAAAGAAGCACGAAAAAATCAGAAGATAATCAGTGTAAAAGAAGTACGATTGTCTGCCTCCATTGAAGATCATGATTTGGGCGTGAAGGCAAGAAATGCTGATAAGTTTTTGAAAGCAGGCAATAAGGTAAAGGTATCTATTCGATTTAGAGGGCGTGAAATGTCCCACAGTGAAGTTGGCTATGAAATTATGGAAAAATTCATTTCTATGCTTTCAGTGAATGCGGTTGTAGAACGAAAACCCAGACTGGAAGGATGGAATATGATTATGATATTAGCCCCAGGCGATTAGAGTAATGAGAGGAGGATTATATATGCCAAAAATTAAGACCCACCGTGGAGCAGCTAAGAGATTCTTACTGACCAAAAGCGGAAAAATTAAGAGGGCTAAGGCGTACAAAAGTCATCTGCTTACTAAAAAGACTTCAAAGCGTAAAAGAGGGTTAAGAAAAGAAGCATATGTAAGCGCAGCAGATGCAGCGAATATCAAAAAGCTGATTCCGTATAAATAAACATGGCTTAAAGGAGGTAGGATCATGGCAAGGGTAAAAAATGCATTAAACGCCAGAAAGAAACATAAAAAAGTTCTTAAACTTGCTAAGGGATATTATGGCGCAAAAAGCAAACAGTTCAGAGCCGCCAACCAGGCTGTAATGAAATCACTGGCGTATGCCTATGTCGGAAGAAAATTGAAGAAAAGAGATTTCCGCAAACTATGGATTACTCGTATAAATGCGGCAGCCAGACAGAATGGTCTAAGCTACAGCCGTTTCATTAATGGATTGCGTTTAGCGGGAATCCAGATTGATAGAAAAATACTTGCTGATATGGCTGTTAATGACCAGTCCGGTTTTGCACAACTGGTTGACATAGCCAAGGAAAAGCTGCAGGCATAATAAATCATAAAACTATCATCAAAAGACCTCATGTGAGGTCTTTGACTTTTTGTGAAGAAAATATATGAAACAGTTACGGAGGCAAAAGTTTTGTTGGGTCTGGCTAAAGAGAAGAGGATAAGGCTAATTCCTACTCAGGTATTGGTCCTGGGTTTTGCATCCATAATAATCGTGGGTGCTATACTCCTCGCTCTTCCTATAGCATCAAGTGCAGGGAAAAGCATAGGGTTTCTCAATGCCGTGTTTGAAGCTACTTCAGCGGTATGCGTTACCGGACTTGTGGTGGTGGATACAGGAAGGGATTTAAGCTTGTTTGGTCAGATGGTCATAATTACTCTAATCCAGATTGGCGGATTAGGATTTATGACTATGGCTACTTTGGTTTTCCTTATCCTGGGGAAGAGAATAACTTTAAGGGAGAGACTGGTGATTCAGGAAGCTCTTAACGAGTTTAACCTGCAAGGGGTTGTGCGCTTAACCAAAAGTATTATTGGCATAACCTTCCTTATTGAAGGCATTGGTGCAATGGTCCTTGCCACAAGGTTTATTCCCATGTATGGACTTGTGAAAGGCATATACTACAGTATTTTTCATGCTATTTCTGCTTTTTGTAATGCCGGATTTGACATCATGGGAGACTATAAGAATTTTATTGAGCATACCGATGATTTTATTATAAACTTTGCTCTGATGAGTTTAATCATCCTTGGTGGACTCGGGTTTTACGTTTTACTGGATATCTCCCGGAACAGACGTTTTAGAAAATGGTCCTTGCATACCAAGCTGGTTGTTTGTGTTACAACAGCTTTAATTGGGCTGGGTGCTCTGTTCTTTTTAGTTGTTGAATTTAACAATCCCGGTACGTTAGGGAATTATAGCTGGAAGGGTAAGTTCCTGGGAGCGCTGTTTCAATCTGTGACCACCAGGACAGCTGGCTTTAATACCATCGATCAGGCTGCCCTTACTGACGCATCCAAGTTTATGTCCACCATTCTGATGCTAATAGGAGCTTCATCTGCAAGCACAGGCGGTGGAATCAAGACCACCACCGTCACCGTACTTTTGCTTACAGTATTCAGCATCATTCGTGGAAAACAGGATACAGAAATTTTTGGCAGGAGAATTCCCGGTACCGTTGTAAGAAAGGCATTGGCTATAGTTACTATAAATCTTACCATTTTTATTATGGTTAGCATGATTTTATCTTTGATAGAATCCTATCCGCTGATTGATTTGTTGTACGAGACCGCATCGGCACTTGGTACCGTAGGGTTGGCAACTTTTTATAATAATGCATTGAGCTCTGTCAGCAAAATTCTTATTATATTGAGCATGTTTGCCGGCAGGGTAGGGCCTCTTACACTTACCCTCGCATTAGCAATGCGGTTGTCCAGGGATAAAGGTATCCTTAAGTATCCTGAAGAGAAAGTGATGGTCGGTTGAGGAGGTATAAAAAATGAAACAGTTTGCCGTTATCGGTATTGGCCGTTTTGGTTCAAGCGTTGCAAAGACCCTTTATTCCCTCGGGCATGATGTTCTTGCTATTGATAAAGATGGGGATAAGGTTCAGGAGATATCGGATTATGTAACCCATGCTGTAGAAGCTGATGCTACTGACGAAGAAGCATTGAAAACACTGGGTCTGCGAAACTTTGATGCGGTTGTTGTGACTGTCGGTTCAGATATACGGTCAAGCATTCTGGCTACGCTGCTTTGCAAGGAGCTGGGTGTCAGATTCATTGTGGGGAAAGCACATGATGATCTCCATGCAAAAGTATTATATAAAATAGGCGTTGACAAGGTGGTATTTCCCGAGCGGGATATGGGTATGAAATTGGCTCATAGTCTGGCGTCATATAATATACTTGATTATATAGAGCTTGCATCTGATTATAGTCTGGTGGAACTTACTGCCATACCGGAATGGGTGGGGAAATCCCTCGGACAGCTTGATATGCGGCGGGAGTTCGGACTGAATGTCGTGGCCATTAAGCATAATGATGAGATTTTGATATCCCCCAAAGGGGATGATGTTATAAATCAGGATGATGTACTGGTGGTAATCGGTAAGAATAGTGACATAAGAAGACTGGAGAATAAGACTTTAGATTAGGGGATGTGAGAATTCTTGGAAGAATATATTACCAGCCCGGGAAACCCTTCTGTCAAGCGGCTAAAAATGTTACATAACAGGAAATACAGAGATCTATACGGTCAGTATTTGGCCGAGGGGCCTAAAATAGTAAAAGAAGCCTTATTAAACGGGGAAGATATTTGGGCTTTGGCGGTGTCGGAAAACTTCCCCTGGACAGATTTTAAGGAAGAGATCGGTATAGAACTTGACACACTCAGGGTGCTCATATTGAATGAAAAACTGTTTAATGATGTGAGCGATGCCAAAACTCCCCAGGGAATACT
>LFTM01000329.1:0-16028 GCA_001513505.1 Clostridiales bacterium DTU092
CAATTTTGTAAAGCTGTGCTATTCACCGAAACAATCAAATATTTGTTACAGCCGGGTGATAAGTAAATTACCGGACTCATATCTCCTAAGGCCTTTGTAAAAAAATCGGTAAGCCAGACAGCAGTACAAAGCCGACACTGCAACCAAAGCAGCCATCCATCCCGGATGAAAATTTCGCGCTAACTTAAGAGGAATGTGTACAATAAATGATGTCGGGATTACGCTTAGCATAATAACCCGCACAAACCCCCGGTATATGCCTTCCGGATAAATACAGAAGTTGATCATAAACTCCATTGCCATGCCACCTACCAACGAAGCATCACCGAAGTAAAAAGTCAGTGTATGCGCAGATACACAAACAGCCGTCATCAGAAGCCCTCCAATGACAATAGCGATCAGAAACATTCCCCAGGCTCCTGCGTCACTTCCATGGGTGAAAATCATCAGTATAAAACCATATGCCAGATCCCCCCAGGCACTGAGAGTCGTTCTGGCACACAAAAGATTGATCAATGTATCCTTTGGCTGGACAAGGAAAGTATCCAGCTCCCCGCTGACAATAAGGCGTGTAATTGCATTCATATTGGCAAACAATATATTGGATACACCGTAGGCGGATGACGTAACCGCCCAGATAAACATCACATCACGAAAATCATATCCTCCAATGGTGCCATCAATCTGCTGGAATGCAATCCACCAGAAAAACACAAAGCTTCCGTTGGATAAAGCCATCCCGAAGGCCTGAAGCAGAAAACTTCCCCGGTATTCCATGGCTGATGCCAGATTAACTTTGAAATACAGGCCGATCAACCGGAAAATATTTTTTAAACTCTTCACCACTGTACCTCCTCATCCCCCATGAGCCTGAATTCCGGCCACACCATAGCGGTACATTCCCATTGTCAAAACAAATGATACGGTTAACCATAAAAGCTGTACCGGTACAACTGCCCAAAACAGCTCCCAGGAAAAAGCCACAATCAACCGGGCAGGCGCCCATGTCATATAAGAAAACGGCAGATAACGGGTAATTGTCTGAAGCCATCCAGGAAGAAATTCCACCGGAATGAACATGCCCAGCATGAACACCAGCTTTTGATATATAAGGTAAAAGGCGGTATTATCCTCCAGTCGAAAAGCAGTAAGGCCCAGTGCCATTAAGAAGAAAAAATTAATGCACATTCCTAACACCATTGAAATCAAACTTAATGGCAGCGTTGAAAAACTGAATCCCGGAATAGGACCTACCATTATCATACCGATAACAATAGCCATCAGACCATAAAGCAGGAGATTGAATATCATACCGCCAAGAGCATTGAAAAACTGGTACAAAACATAATGATAGGGACGGTTCAGCTGGTAGGCAATACTTCCCGATTTTACATCCTCGTTCATCTGAAAGAATACTCCGGTACGGCAGCCAAACATAATCAGCTCGGTCATACAAAGATACCACACCATCTGAACAAGTGAGTAACCGGCTACCTCCCCGCTTTTATAGATAGCTCTCCACAGGTTGAAAAACACAAACATGAACATAATATAAAACACAAACCCGCCTAACACGTTGCTTCGGTATACAAAAGCATTCTGTAAGCTGATTCGAAGCACGGTTATATATTTTCCAACGGCCTTCATTGGCTTTTACCTTCCTTCTGCTGAAAGATGGATGCTATAACCTCTTCCATAGGTGGATCCTCCACAGTAATATCAGCCACACCTCCCTGAGCTATGAGCCAGCGCATCACTCCATCGATGGAACAGATCCGGGTGTCCACCGACAGGCGGGCAGATATATCAGTCGACTTTTCCAGCTTTACTCCCTCGGGCACCTCCAGGTGCTGAGGAAATTCAAAACGCACGGCGATGATTTTCCGGTTCAGATAATCATACTTCAATCTTTTTACCGGTTGATCCAGGATAATCCTGCCCCGATCGATTATAATAGCCCGTTTACATATCCGCTCCACATCTCCCGTATCGTGGCTGGTGAGGAAAATGGTTGTTCCCCGCTCGCGATTCATGCGTAATATAAGCTGGCGGATGCTCTGCTTAATCACCACATCCAGTCCTATGGTAGGTTCATCCAGAAACAGTATGTCCGGTTCATGCAGCAGGGATGCCGCCACTTCGCATCTGATCCTCTGCCCCAGAGACAACTTACGTACCGGCGTTTGAAGCAGTTCTCCAAGCTCAAACAGCTCTGTCAGCTCGGCAATGCGCTTATTCAGTGTTTTCTTATCCACATCATATATAGCACCCAGCAGCACAAAGCTGTCTATGGGAGGCAGATGAAACCACAGCTGGGACTTCTGGCCGAAAACCGTTCCAATGCGATAGGATAATTCTCTTCGTTGCCTTACCGGGTCCAACCCCAATACTGAAACCCGGCCGCTTGTAGGATGGAGAATACCTGTCAGCATTTTGATGGTTGTGGATTTTCCCGCACCATTGGGACCGATAAATGCCAGAATCTCTCCCTGCTCTACGGTAAAGCTGATATCGTTAACCGCTTGTACTTCCTTGTATACAGGTTTAACCAAAGCCTTAAAAGACGCTTGCAGACCTTCTTCTTTGATCCGGGTACGGTATACCTTGCTTAAATTTTCCACGTATATGGCATTCATAATACTCTCCACCCTTTCCATTGTCCGGTAGTATTTAAATACTGTACCGGGTTTATAGAATAAACGGCATAAAGTAATTTACTTTTTAAATTTCGAAATTCAGATTGTATGTACAGTTGATATTCGTTTTATACGATAAAAGTTAACTCTGGAAGTGAATAATTTAATGTTTTATATAATAAAACTCCGCGGAATCATACTTTTGTGACTCCGCAGAGTATCATTCCACGTGCAGTGCTTAACCCCTCTTATGCATCTCAGCCAGTTTATCATTATGTATATTCATGATTTTAGATATTATTGCACAATCTTCCTGTAAATGTCAAGGGTTTTTTATCCGGATCCATTGCCTCTCACGAAGCTATTTTTAAGCGTGCACAATCCGTTTTTCATCTTCTCCTGCCTCGTTTTTCGGATTTACTTTTTTGTATTTTGCAGAATACTATGGAAATCACCTTGTGAAAAGGCTAAGAACCTGTTAACGAAGCGGAAAACAGCCGGAACCAATGTCTGAGCGTAAGCGAGTTTTGGCGGAGGCCTGGAGCGAGTGCTACAGGTTCTTAGCCTTGGAACACCAGTGATTGAAATTGTATTCTGCAAACCATCCATTTATTTGTGCAGAATATTATGGAAGCCACCTTGCGGAAAGGCTTAGAGCCTGTTAACGCAGCGGAGGGAAAGGCCGAATCACTGTTTGAGCGAAGCGAGTTTGATGAAGGCCCCGGAGCAAGTTCTACAGGCTCTTAGCTTTGGAGCTCCAGTGGCTGGAATAATATTCTGCAAATCATACGCTTTCCCTGACCCGGAACATGAAAAACAGGGCAAGTATAAATGACGCCATACCGCTGGTGAAAAGCATTATATATCCTACATGCTCCATTAAGAATCCTACAACTACGGGCGAAAGAATAGCCGGAATGGTGGAGAAGAAATAGTAAAGCCCCGTATAAGCCCCGATGTTTTCACCGGCTTTTTCAACCACCATAGGATAGGAGTTAATATTGATCATTGCCCAGAAGATACCGCCTATAAACAGAAGTATCCGGATAATCAACAGTTGTCTCATAAAAATTAACACTGCAAAAATTATGATTAATCCACAAATGCCACCAATAATAGTTTTTCTCCTGCCTATTGATGTAGCTATAAAGCCGCTGGGTATGGAAAAAAGTACAAAAGTCAATGAAAAGAAGGTCAGCGACATGGCAGCTTCACTTTCGGGAACCAATAGAAACTCTTTACCATAAAGGGTGAAAAATGCCTCTATTGCAGAGTAACCAAAAAACCAGAAAAAGATTGCAAACAGTACGTTCAGAACCGACTTATCCCTGGCAGTAAACACATCCCTTATAACCGATAAAATATTAATCTTTTCATCAGGTACGGGTTTTTGCGGCTCCCGCAGTCTGAATATAAACAGTATTAATACCAAAACCATTAGAATTGAAAACAAAACAAATGGCAGAGCCGGATTAACATCGTACAGTTTTGAACCGATTAAAAATGTGAGGATGGCTCCCACTCCACCCATAAAGTTAATTACACCGTTTGCTTTACTTCTCAGTTTGGGTGGGGTTAAATCGGGCATTAAAGCAATCACCGGTGAACGGAAAACACTCATTGCAAAATTCATTATTACTATAAAAATCAGCATAAGCCACAGTGTTTGTGCAAAGGGAATCAGCGCGTAAAACACTGCGGCTATAGGAATGCCTATCATTAAATACGGCAGGCGGTGTCCGAACTTTGTATATGTATTATCGCTCAAAGCACCGAAATAAGGCTGAATGGTTATAGCTGCAATGTTGTCAAAAGTCATAATAAACCCTATAAGGGTTTCGCTGGCAACAAATCTTTTTAGAAAGATGGGAACAAAGGAATTGTAAAGAGTCCAGGTAGCGGTAACAACCAGGAACCCCAAGCCGAGAAATGCGGCCTTGGCATAGGACAACCTGTTGGTTCCCCCTTTAACCAGTGAAGACACGTACACGTTTATACCCCCTCTCATTTCTTTATGAATCATTTTGTCTGTGAATCATAAGAAATATATGTAATAAAAAAGCAGGCTGATGCTACAACGCCTAATCAGCCTGCCATAGACGCACGAAGTTCAAGAGCCTTTGCCGGAAAATCGGTTATAATGCCATCAACCCCGGCCCGGATCAGGCCATTAACAAAGAAATCATCATTAGCGCCAAACACATTGACTGTCATCCCGTGTTCCTGACATCGTCTGATTTCATCAGGAGTGATGCTCAGATAATAAGGATGAAGCGCCTGTGCCCCTACAGCACGCGCATACTCCCAGGGTTTGAACAACCCCTCCATGTACAGTATTCCGCATCTTATTTCAGGGGAGAGTTTACTGATCTTATGTATGGTATAGTGATTAAAGGATGAGATAATTACCCGGGAGGCTATCCCAAACTCACGGATTACCCTCAGCACCTTCTCTTCTATACCTTCATAAAAGATGGGACCGTTTTTTATCTCTATGTTAATCAAGCCGCATTCTTTAATTATTTCCAAAGCCTCTTCCAGGGTCAAAATCCTTTCCCCTGCATACGATGCATCGAAAAAGCTGCCATAATCAAACTTTCTTAATTCCTCCAAAGTCATATCCCTGACCAGGCCTTTTCCGTTGGAGGTCCGGTCAATTGTTTCATCGTGTATAACCACCAGATGTCCGTCTTTTGTCATGTGAACATCAAGTTCAATCCCATCAGCCTTTTCGTCTATCGCCTTCTTAAAGGAAGCAGCCGTGTTTTCAGGGGCATTCCCCATTGCTCCCCTGTGCGCGATTATTAAAGGCTTTACCATAAAAATCCCCGCTTTCTTAAGAAATTCCACTGCTGACTTGTAATCAGCCGATTGATATTAAAATATACCGGTAAAGCGGTAGTGTTTACAAAACACCGTCCCTGCCATGTGAGGACAAACATGGCGATAGCCTTAATACCTTGTAATACAGGTAAAACCTAGCGGCGAAACTCTAAAAAGCTCCTCCACCATATTTATTCCAGAACTCTTCAAACCACGGGAAACGTTCCAGCAGCTTTTTACCGTTACGGTACAGAATGTTTCTTCGATCATCATCGGTTATATCGGCTGACATCACCGCTCCAATACCGTGATGGGTTGCAAACCACGGCAGATCCGTACCGAAGAGAATTCTCTCCGAACCAAGCTTATCTACAAAGTAATCCAGCACTCCCCTGTCATCCAGCACCGCAGTAAGCTCAAGATAAAGGTTGGGATACCTGGCAGCCAGTTCAACCGCACCTTCCCATTTGCCGTGGAAGGAATGACCTGCGATGAAGATCAGATTGGGATACCTCTCCAGTACCTCTTCCGCGTGCCTGAGACAGTTATAATCACTGCCGCCCCAGGTATGAACCAGAACAAGAAGCCTGTGTTTGTCTGCATACTCCCAATAAGGATCGTGCCGTTTATCGGATATAGGGACTTTATAATAATCGGCAAGAAACTTGAATCCCACAAAAACATCGGGATACTGCTCCATGTCTGCAAGATCCCTTTCCGGATCAAGATGGCGGCTCACCACACTGTGATAGGCCTTAAACCTCTCGGGATATTTCTGCACCACAGCAATGTCCCCTGATGTCCCTGCTGCAGGAACCATGGTAGCCTGATGGCTGCAGAAGCATAACATTGCTACATTGGCTCTGTCCATGATTTTGAGCATATCCTCAGGGGAACACGCAGGCAGGTATCCTCCGGCAAGAGGACCCATGTGCCCGTGGAAGTCCAGAACAGGGCAGTCTTCAAGACGACCGTATTTCCAAAATCTTTGAGCCAGCTGAGAATTACAATTCATCACAGGTTCATCACCTCAATTATACGTTTCATATTACCTCCTGCAATGGATACCTTGTCCTCTTCATCAATATCCGCATGTTTGATCATCATCATATTTGCACCAAAATAGGAATAAGGGAACCTGCTTCCATAAAGTAATCTTGAGGCACCATACTCCTTTACAAAGGATTCAAGTCCTCCGGCTGTGATGCAGTAAGAGAGGTCCAGGTACACATTGGGAAATTCGGCTACAAAAGGCCGTAAGTTCCGGTCGTTGGGCCATACGTTGGCATCCGTCAAAACAACCGTTAACTCCGGATAAGCCTCCAGCAAGTCTGCCACCGCATCAAGACTTGTACCATGAGCCGTATCTATAAAAAAGGGAATATTATGCCGTACTCCCAGTTCAAGCCAGGGTTTAAGCGCAAAGGGCCTGACCATAAACCTGGCCGCTGCGGGACACAGCTTCCATCCAATAATCCTGTTTTTCTTCATCTCGTCCAGCATCCGATCCGGTTCAAAGATTTCATGAGTATGGGGGGGGAGCAACGCCCATACCCCATACATATTGTCATATTTCTTTAAATCTTCAGCCAAAAGGGCATTGCCAATCGGCGGCCCCGCACCCGCAGACTCAATCCTCCATACAACGGCATTCTTTACCCCGGCTCTCTTCATTTCAGCATGGACGCGATCAATTGTGTGTACGGGATACAGCTGGGAGTCAGCTATATCCATACCATAGGATACATGGCAATCAAAAAAGTCCATTTCCATCTTCCTTTTCCCTGATCTTTTTTCGTCTTTGATGTGGAATTTTATTGGGACGGAACCTAAGTTACAGGTTCCGATCCACCTTGTTGATAGCCTCAGCAATCTCTAAAATGTTCTGTTCATTCATTCTCATGTGAATCTCCAGACGCAGGCAGCGGCCGAGAATGTCCAAAGTCCTGGGACACATGTCTTTGCTGTATTCTACATTACCCTTATAGGCAGGATCTTTCCAGGGATAGCCCTTTGATGTAGCTCCCGTCTTTGTAAGTACGGAATCCCAGTAGGAATAGATGTGCCTGTCCGGGAAGCCCTGGTTATAAACCGAACCAATGGAAAGCCCTTCTTCAAGCAGTGCTTTGCTGAACTTTTCAGCCACCTCTTTACTCTCCATAATCATTGCAAATGAGATACCGCAATCCCCTTCCGGATCGTCCACGTGTTGTCTCTGATAATGAATTGGCTCGTTCAGATTCTGCAGCAGCAGTTTTTTAAGCCCACGGGTGTGCTCAAGAATTCGATCCATCTTTCTCAACTGCACCCGGGCAATAGCAGCGGCTATCTCATTACCACGATATCCTGCCCGTGTAAAGGGTGGAATATCCAGATCAGCTTTCAAATCGCTGTCCCACATGGGAGTACCGGGATCTGACTGATATACACCCTTCAAAAAGGCCGCGTCATCATTGGTCATAAATACTCCGCCCTCACCGCAGGTAATAACCTTGTAGTAGTTGAGACTCCATGCCACTGCATGGCTTTTTACTCCTGTATACTCGCCCTTATACCTGGAACCGATTGCCTAACAGGCGTCTTCAATAATGATTAGATTATGCTTACGGGCGATCTCTCTCAATGCATCCAGCCTTGCTGGTACACCCTGCATATGAACCGCAATAATTGCTTTTGTATAAGGAGTAATCTTTCTCTCCACATCCTCGGGATCCAGGCCTAAAGACTCATCTATCTCGGCCAGCACCGGAACAGCCCCTACATTTATTACTGCAGCAGCTGTAGCAATATAGGTATAGGCGGGGATAATTACCTCGTCACCGGGACCTATATCCCATCCTGCCAGACAGCAGGTCAGTGCAGATGTGCCGGAATTTACAAACAGCGCGTGTTTTATACCCAGTTTTTCCGTTACTTCTCTTTCGAACAGTGAGGATTGACCAGGTTCAGAACCCCTGTATCGGAACAGAAGCTCAGGTGTTCTAAGCAGCTCGGTTACCGCTTGGATCTCTTCATCATCAATGACGCTCCACCCCAACCCTCCGGATGGAATAGGTGTCTTGATAGCTTTTTCTTTGTTACCCATTTAATACTCCCCCTTATTTTTTAGTAATGTTATTGATTTGATTAATATGTTTTATTAGAAATGAAATGATACGGTGCATATACCACATACCCATTATAAACATTTTTGATAATTAAATAAAGTTATAGGTTAAAATCCGCCTGCTCCACCGCCGCCGGCACCTCCCCCTCCGGAGAAACCCCCGCCGGATGATCCGCCCCCGTAATAGGAACCGGTCACACTGCCGAATGATTTATTCACGCTTTTTTGAAAAGTATTATCTTTACTAATAAATAATAGATACCAGAAGATCCATCCGTTGCTGGAATAAACACTGTCGGAATAATCGTATTGATCAATATCTAAATCATCCATCCGTTTTACAACACCCAGGCTTAATGCATAAATCAAAGATGCGTCCAGGGAATTTATAAGATCCTCCTTCGATAAATCTATATCATATTTTCTGAAATACTTTTTGAACTTTATCCATTTCTTGTACATACTGTACCCATAATCCGACCGCCAGTAGAACAGCACTATACTGTATACAAACAGAACTGCTGAAACCATCAAACCTGCCAAACCGTATAAACTGTCATAGACTAAAGTGAAAACACCCAGTATAAACTGCAGTATGGAGAATATCAGGAAAAAAGCACCGTATTTTGCCTTACTTTTGTCATAATACCCCTTGTTTACGGCGTCTTCCTTTATTTTATTTTTCCATTCCGCAAACAGGGTTACAAATTTAGAACTGTTGTTTTTACCAAAGTTTTCTATACGCTTATTGGTGACAGAATGCCCGTCACCCATCTCATTAATCAACCAGTTAATGAAATGCTTTTCGTGGCTTAACAGAGAGTCATCCTCTTCCTTCACCCTGGATATAACATATGTTTCATCTTCGGATTTAATGTCTTCTCCATCTTTTTTATGATTGTTCCTGTCTATCTTCACATATCCTTTTCTGAAAAGATCCAGAATGGTTGCAAATATGGTATTGGTGCTTATAACGGAACCCGTTAAATAAGCTGCGACAGCGGGAGTACAGTCTTCCGGAATATAATCGCCTTTATACTCATCCATCCGATATATATTTTCAGTTTTCTCCCTTCGGAACAAGACAAGGAACAGAATAAAAAGTATTAACCCTAAACCGGACGACACAATACTGGCTTGCTCCAATAAATTTCCGATCTTCTGCCTTCTCTCCCTGGCTTCAATCTGTCTGTTTTTATATTCGGCTTCTTCCTCCAGTATATTGTAATAGTTATCTATGTCCCGGATATTTTTGGACAGAGGAATAAACTCCTTTGGAAAAAGTACTCTCGCTTCTATAAAGGCGTTTGAGGGGACGTCTTCTACAAATAAAAAGTAGGCAGCACTGTTTTCCTTGCTTATAATTTCATCTGATACTCCATGGACAAAAAATCTTACCTTATTATCCGTATCTTCATGGGGCAGTCTGATGGTAGCCTTGAAATTTTTTATTGGTGTTTCGTTTTCATCTCCGACAAATTTGTAGTACAGCTCTCCAATATCATTATATTTTACTGCTACATCCTCCACTACATAGCTTATCCTGAATGTTTTTACCTGATCTTCTTTAGAAGGAGAAAATATCTGAATAATGATTCTGTCTTTTTCTTCCTTTATTATAAATACATCATGATCTCCTTTTTCGGCATCGTCAACCAGCATATACTCTCTTGCATCAGTTCCGCTGATTTCCTGCACCCGGATATCGGATACCCCCGAGATGCGCTCCAGGACAATATCTCTAAACACTCCGTTGAACTTATCATTAAACTCAAATGTAATGTCTTCTACAATTTGCAAATCTCCCGTCTCCAAAAGATGTGCATCTACCACCCACTCGGGAATGATCAACTTATCCCCGGCCAATGCCATTTTAGGGAAACAGAAAAACAGGGTTAATGCCAAAGCAAGAACTATGACAGTGCAGGCCGTCTTTTTTAGATGTACCATTTTTCTTAATAAAGTACGCTTCACTAATGTATCCTCCCATGATCAATGTATAAACCTTCTTCCGTCTTTTCCACGTGATTCTTCGAATTCTTTTCACTTATCAATGGGCTTCGTAGTACCTTTAGCCTTCTTCAATTTTATATAACATACAGGACCAATCCAATTTGCCTGCAGCCAGTTTCCATCTTGCCTTAACTCTGCTTTTTCCGGGAATATACATTCATCATATTCCCAGCCTTGAGGAATCTTCACTTCCCCTTCATTTTTCGAGTTTTCATCTGAACCTCTCTTCCATAAGCTGATACACATTGTCTGATCCTGGGCTTCAACGGCAAAAACACGGATATTGTTAGAATATACAAATCCTTCATCGTCAATGAATTTACCCTGCAAAAAATATTCAGGGTAAGCTTTCCGCAGTGCTACATACCTCCTTATAGGCTCTAAATTGGAGGGATCCTCATAGCATTCGGGCTTTACATCCAAAGGTTTAAACTGCGCCATAGAATGATACATTTGCTGTTTGTCAGCGCAATGACCCGTTACAATCCGATCAGGATATGTATACAAAAACTGTTCCGGCATGGATTTTCCAATCTGCCAGGTATATTCTTCCCCATGTCCCTGATTTACATCATAGTACTGACCAAAACGCTCATGGCAACCTTCGGCAAAAGTATGAAAATCTGGATTGATCTTTTTATGAGCTCTTCTCATTTCTTTTAACTGTCTCTCTACTCCTGGCAGAAAGTTGTTACTGGGCTTTGTATGATAATGGTTTTTACTATAACAAAAAGGAGCTAAATTACAACTAATCTGATCTATAAACATTCCATCAGCCTTATAGTCCCCGGCAATCCGTTTTGTTACATCAGCCATTTGTGCACAATACTCATCAGTTCCCGGACACGTAACCGCAAACACAGAGCTGGTTTTGTAAGTTTCTATATATTCTGTTCCATCCTCTTTTAAACTTACAGCATTTTTACCGCCACTTTTGTAGTACTCTTCATTAATATCCACTAATCTTCCATTAGTATATAATGAACATCTTCCTCCCTGGGCTTTTACATCCTCCATAGCCGATATTAACTCTTCTACCGTTCCGCACTCTTCCCCAGGCAAATATCTGGGAAACTTTGTGTCATGACCATTATCATGCCAACCAACCAAAAAGATATGATTAATTCCTGTATCCTGATATATTTTCCGGTACACTTCACCAATTTCAGAAAACTTGAATTTAGGTGGAGTGTTTTCACGTTTCATAATTACTTCCACCCATCCATGATATTCTTTTTCCATCCAAGGAGGGGAATCAGGGGCTTTAAACACTGAACCCATGCGTCTTGAGTAGATTTTAGCAGCTTTATGCCATCCTCCATCCAAAATCGAAATTGAACATTCCGGAGTTTGCCACACCCCTGATGTAATAAAGGGATAATGATTTATTGAAAGCTCCAATGAATATTTGCCGGTAGTTTTAGCATGAAAAGTCATAGTTTCATCCCCGGTGCTATAAGTGGCCATATATAAAGATCTGGATTCATTATATAACACCATATATTGCATAGCCATGATGGACGGGTAAGTATAAATCACCTCATTTGGCTTATACCTGATATAATCCTGATCAAACCTGATAGAGGTGCTGGTGGAAACATCCTTAATTGTCTTTGTGGGACGCTCAATATTATCTCCCCAAGGGCTTGACATCAAGAGATTGTCAAAGGTTGAAACATCATCCTTATGAACGCAGGGATACTTAAAACTGATAATTGAACCACCGTATTTGTGAATAATTTCTGCTCTGGACAACAATTCATCTTCTGCCAGCCAATAATGTATTTTAACCTGGATATCCTTTTCTTTCCATCCCCACGCATAAACAGCCGTGGCCTCATCATCGTATTGAGCCGCCTGTACAAGCGTAAAATCACGGGAGTCAATTACTTCTACGGTATCATCTTTTTTAAGCTCTATCTCAAATACTTTTTCATCTAAGTTGATTTCCAGGCTTTTGTCTCCTATTGCAAAACTAAACTGTTTGTTCATTGTTTTCCTCCTATTCTATTACCGGTTTGGACTCCCTTAACCTTAATATGATTATTATTCTACCAAACAGCCTCCCGTACAACCCTCATATTCCTCCAGGAACCATTCGGCAGTCTTGGTCATACAAAGTCCCAGTTCTTTATCCTTAAATCCAAGAGTGATTGTCAGGTTGCCAAAATAATCATCGATTATGTAACAGCGGATTACCAGCTTGTTTTCCTGAGTCCAGCGGGCAACCGCCATACACTTATACATCTCTCCCTTTGGAGTACCTATTGTGTCACCATAATAATTTGTTTGCGGGAAAAACCCTTCGACATATTCTTCCATACCAAATGAAATCCGTTTTTCTTGGCCACGGGTCTCAATAACAAGAGTTCCTATATTACCATTAAACTCCACACGCAGTCTGTCGATTCCCATGGGGTTGGATTTTAAAGCATAAGTACGACCATCTATCTTCTCCTGCCATGGAGAGCTGCTTTTGCCGATCAGGGGATTAACCACACGAAGGGCGCGCAACTTTTCTTCCAGCCGTCTTGCCGATGCTTCATCTTCCGGCAGGGGATCAGAGTGAAGTTTTTCAACTATTTCGCTCCATAAAAGTTCGAAGATGCCAGAATACACCTGTAATGAACCCTGGGTATCACCGGTGCAGACAAATAGAAAATCATGCTTGGGGATGCATACAGCCAGCTGCATTCCCATACCAACGAATGCATAAGCACCATCCTTCAGCATCCAGATCTGGTACCCATAGCCGTTTCCATGCATATAATCCCTGTGTCCGGAGGTCATATTGTCAATCTGCCTGGAAGTAGCAGCCTTAACGTATTCTTCCGACAGGTACTGTTTACCACCGATACGTCCATGGTTCATGTACACCAGAGCAAGCCTTGCTATATCCCTTGTAGTACATATAACACCGCTGCCTCCCCAGGAGTTGCCCTCAGGAGCCTTTATACACCAGGCTTCTTCGCTGAACCCCAGCTCCCGAAGCATTTTATCCTTCATGTATTCCAAAAATGGCTTGCCGTTAACTCGTTCGACTAAAACATTCAATATATATGTACCGGAAGTATCATAATTAAATACCGTCCCCGGAGGATGACTGGGTTCGGTGTTGAAAAATGTCCATGCCCAGTCCTTGTCTTCCGGCTTGTAGGTAGGAGTAACATGGGGTGTAGCCATTATTAGCAAATCATGAATTGTCATATCCAATATCCAGGGATGAGGGTTATCAGGCAGCTTGTCTCTAAAATAACTGCACACCTTGTCATCCAGAGATATACGCCCCTCGTCTGCCAGCAAACCAATAGCAGTACTTACAAAGGTTTTGCTCACAGAGTATATACGATGCAAACTGTCTTTCGTGAAAGGAGCATAATAACCCTCGGCAACCACATGGCCTTTCCTCATCATCAGTACACTGTGAAGCATTATACCGTTATCTTCTGCTTTTTCAAGAAACTTTAGGATCTGCTTTGAAGAAATGCCCATACTCTCCGGACGAGCGATGGGAAACAGATTGATATGCATAAGTTAACCCCCTCAAAAAATATTGATACATAATCCGTGCGCCTGTCCTACGTTATGTGAAACTGTATTTATAAAACCGGCAGTTGACATAGGTAATACAAATACCCTGGAGGCATTTCAAACCCTGATAGGCAGACTAAAACTACATCGATTCCCCTATAACAACAATTTTTATGCGGCCATTTCAATTCCTTCCAGGCAGGCTAAAAACCAGAGAAACCGAGTATATCAATAACATTGCTGTGCGAAGATTTCAATCCCTCATAGGTAGACTAAAAACTAAAGGTGAACAACCTATTTTCCCAAACATTATATTATTTCAATTCCTTGCAGGTAGGCTAAAAATCAGCTTTACTATAAGCACAGGAACTTATGGCAAAACAACCTCAATCCCTTACAGACAGATTAAAAACGTTATACCTCCATTTATGATCTACGGGCCGTTTCCAAAATAGCATAAATTATTACCGCCACAATGAATATTACTACAAGCATTCACTTAATCCTCCTTTTTGCTATGAATTAATTTAACATTTCATCTTACATAGATCGTTTCTATCAATTCATGGATGACAAAAATATCTTTTATTTTAAGAATTTCTGATATTTAAAATGCTTGGAGAAATGCAAAAATGGGAGCTTGTCCAAGTGCTTTGTAAATAGATAAATTGAGTTTCAATCCCTTATAGGCAGACTATAAAATATTTTTAAGCTCATATTTATACTATCTGCCACTTCCAATTATAACATTACTTACTTTAAAAATAAAGTTAGCCGAAGTATTATTAAAATAGAAATAAAAATTGTCGCCGATCACCAAGGATTTTCTTTCTATTTCAGACCGACGACAATATAAACCAAATATTACTCACCAAAGCAGTCCAGGCATACCTTCTGTCCGTCTTTCAGTCTGATACGGCTTTCAGCAGCATTTTCACCGCAGACTTCACACTGCACAGAAGCATATATCTTTGCTTTTGGCGGCAGATCATATTTTGGAGGCTTATAATCAAACAAGTCATCCAAAGGAGCATTGAGTATATACTCCTGCCGCTCTTTTCTGTCGCCTGACATGTTTATACCCCTAAACACAATTCTTATGCCCTGACCGGTATCCCTCCTGAAAAATGTGAAAGCCTGTTTGCCCTTATCCTTGAATATAAGGTTGCCTTTGCCAAAAGTACACCCTGTTATAAGTTGCACAGCATCCACACCACAGGCGTTATTCTCGGTTATGCACACTACCTCTTCATCCTTGGAAAAGGACACCCCCAGTTTTTCAACTGCTGCTTCACAAGCTCTGAATCCTATGGCAAGGCCGGGACATTCATGCCCATGAAAACCTACACATTTATCCCACAATTCTCTATTCATCTTTTAATCCCTCCACACTATCAATTTGATATGAATAGGGTTTTATATCCAGCAAAGGACTTCCATCCAAAGCATCAACCCCCTTAACATAAATCCGGTTTCCCTCCATCCTGATCACTTCGGCTATGCAAAAAGCTATGGGGTTCGGTCTGGCAGGCGATCGGGTGGCAAATACACCTTTGAGTTCAGGACCCCAGGGAGTCACCGTCTGCAGCACGTCCCGCTCAGCTTTATGACACCAGTACAGCACTATTAAATGTTTTAATCTTTCAACATACATAAGCCCATCTTTGAATTCCTCATGTATCTCCAGTACAGCTTCATCATCTGCCAGCCTGCCCTGCCTCGGAGCATCCATCCTGGTTTTATACGGACTATGTATTATGCCTATGGGTATCAACTGCATTCATTTTTCCCCTTTCATTGTGTTGTGGTCTCTTTACAATATTGACAACACAATGTTTTTATATTTCACGATTTTTCCGCCAGACTTGTATACCCGAACCAAAGCTGATTTTTGTCTAAAAACCTTATCCGGCGTCAGA
>LFTM01000329.1:16083-18770 GCA_001513505.1 Clostridiales bacterium DTU092
GACCACTGGTAAGTCATTAATCTTCTCCATCCTGACAGGTAAGCCATATACCTCTTCAATGTTTTCTTCGGTAATTACCTCCAGCCCTCCGCAACCATGCACAATACCATCCTTTAAGAGCAAAAACTTATCTGCAAACCTGAGGGCCAGATTGATGTCATGCATCACCACCACTGCCGCTATACCCCTGTTAGCTACTGTTTCCTTAACAATTTTTAAAACCTCTATCTGATTCTTCAGATCCAAGTTATTGGTAGGCTCGTCCAGAAGCATTACATCCGGTTCCTGCACCAGCGCCCTTGCTATGACAACCTTTTGAAGTTCACCACCGCTCAACTCATCTAAATACCTTAATACCAAATGGTTAAGCCCCATTCTTTTTAGAACATCGTCAACAATTTCTATATCTTCCTGTCCCACATCCCATTTAATATAAGGTTTTCTGCCAAGCAGCACAGCATCAAATACGGTAAACCGTCCCGCTTCGTTCCTCTGGGCAACATACCCTATTCTCTGTGCCACCTGCATCCGGGTCAGGGCAGAAACCCGATCCTCTCCTAAATATACGACACCTTTACGGGGTTTTAATATCCTGTTTATACATTTAAGCAGGGTTGACTTGCCGGCACCGTTATTGCCCAGAATCGCCATAAATTCTCCTCCGTTGAGGCCAAAGCTCACGTCTTTGAGGGTGGGAAGGCTGGTATATTTAAACTCTATACCGTGAACATTTAAGGTCATCGGGCATACCTCCTTGCAAGCAGATACAGAAAGAGAGGCGCCCCCAGAAAGGATGTGACAGCTCCCACAGGCAATATCACCGGCGAGATAATAGTTCTGGCAAACGTGTCCGAAAGCAGCAGCACCAATGCACCCAATAGCCCGGATGCCGGTATAAGAAACCGGTAATCAGATCCAATCAATCTTCTCATAATATGCGGCCCTATAAGCCCTATAAAACCGATAATACCCACAAATGAGGTGATGACTGCCGCTACAAAGGAACAGGCAAGCATGCCTAACAATCTTACTTTTTCCACCTCAACCCCCAAACCCTTGGCCGACTCTTCACCGCTTTCCATAGCGTTATAATTCCACCTGTTTATCATGAAGTATACTGCACAGGTTACCACAACGATACCCATCAAAGCCAAATCGCTCCATGAAGCCCGCCCTATATCACCAAATGTCCAGAATACTATGGAAGCTACCCTCACATCGTCGGCAAAATACTGCAAAATCATGGTGACTGCGGAAAACAGGGAAGATAAGGCTACCCCCGACAACACCAGGGTCTCGGGAGTTGCCCTGAAATTTTTGGCCAGCATGAGAACCACTACAGTGGAAGCCATGGAACCTAAAAATGCAAAGACAACTACTATATACGGATTGTTTATTATCACGGAATCCGAAGTGGAAGCACCTGCACCAAATACAACTATAGCCAAAGCTGCGCCAAATGTCGCGCCCTGGGATATGCCCAGCGTAAAGGGCGATGCCAGCGGGTTTTTAAGTATACTCTGCATAACACACCCCGCCATGGAAAGCCCCAGACCTGCCACAACAGCGGCTAAGATCCTTGGCAGCCTGATATTCCAGACTATTATATTGATCCTGTCGTCAGCACTGCCCATCAATGCTGTGATTATATTTTTCACAGTCACATTAGCTGAACCTGCATTTATTGCGTACACTGAAAACAAGATCAGTAAGGCTATGGTCAGGAATATAATAAATACCTTTCTCTTTACATATTTGTCATAGGCCTTAACATTGTATGACGGGCCGTACTGTTCCAATATCTCCAACTCCTCTCGGCTATATATTCTATCGTCGGGACGGCCGGTTGACAACCTTACTTTTAGTTTGAAAAACTAATTTCCACAAAAGCACCGTACTCCTGCTGCAGCATATCAAACACTTTCCCGCCACCGCTGCCGAAAAACTGATCGTATATCTCAACCGCTTTTTCAGCAGGATCAATATCGTTAAAACGGTCAGGATAAAGTATTTTTCCTACCCAGTAGCAGTTGGCAAGAGCGGTATCGATATTTGTATTATATTGATTATACGGGAGAATTCCATATACCTTACTATTTTTTACAGCCTGTAAACTATTGTAGAATTGGGAGTTTTTCTTATAATCCTCCTCTACAATATGGAAATTCCCTTTATCAAGAAAAATTATTTCAGGGTCCCACTCAAGCAGCTTCTCCTTATCAATCATCACGCTGCCGGTCTGTTCCAGTACATCAGCTACATTTTTAGCATCAACAGCCATAAAAGGCGGATAATTTCCACGGGTACTCTCTATGCCATGACCACCCTTAAATCCCAAAGCCCCTACATATACCGTCGGCTTATCCTCATCGGATATATCCTTCACTCTGTCTTTAAGATCTTTTTGAATACCTTTTATGTAATCAACCACCTGACCGGCTCTATCCTTTCTGTCCAGTACACTGCCTATAAGTTCCAGTGAAGCATATACGTCCTCTTCAAAAATACCTGCCTGGCCGTAACTTAAAGTAACTACCGGGATCCCGGTTTTGCTTTGAAGTTCATCGGCCTTTGCAGCATCCAACAGCGATGCCATAAAGATAACATCGGGGTTTATATCCACAAGTCTTTCATCATCAGGAACTGAGTCAGGTCCGCCCTGTCCTATAACCGGCAGCTGCTGTAAT
>LFTM01000329.1:18781-19186 GCA_001513505.1 Clostridiales bacterium DTU092
CCGGCCAGTCTTTGCAATCCATCAATGTAAGTTACCAGTCTCAATGCCCCAGGTCCTATAGCCACCACCTTGTCCACAGGAGTTTTTATCGTTATCTCTCTCCCGGCCAAATCGGTAACGGTTATCATCTCATCCCGTGACGAAGCATCATCATTTGAACTTGGCTGCTCATTATTCCGGGGAGCAGTGTTATCAGCACCAGCGCACGAAATTAAAATAGTGGATAATACCAAACTCAACGCTATTATCAGTATCAATCCGGCAGTTCTTGTTCTGATCATTCCAACACCCTTTCCTATATGAGTTTTTCGTATGGTTTTCGGTTCATCACAGTTTAAGTACTTACAGTCAAATAGCCTTACTTTTCTTTCGTGCAGAATGCATGACGTTTTGAACCAAATCCGG
>LFTM01000287.1 GCA_001513505.1 Clostridiales bacterium DTU092
CGGTTTGGTTGTTTTTCGACAATAGGTTTAAGAAATTTTATTTAGAACCGATACTTTTTGTGGGATAATCATATTATAATATATTTATTGAATAAACTAAAAATTGGATGTATAGTAGTTGAATTTCGGTATTATATAGGTTTTGCGTAAGAGGAGAGTGTAAAAGATGAGAGATGCGGAAAGTCGGCCAGCATATTTGATTGAAAAACTGCTTGCATATGGACTGGACAATGAAATGATAACCGAACATGATGTATCATACGTACGCAATCAGCTTCTGGAGCTTTTAAGGATTGAAGAACCCTATTCGCAACCTGTGGATCTGGAGGCAATTGAAGTACCCGATACGGCAACCCCTGTTCTCGAAGAGCTTTTGGATTATGCTGTGCGGTGTGGAATTATTCCAGAAGATACATTGACGTACAGGGATCTGTTTGATACTAAGATAATGGGTTTATTGATGCCCAGGCCATCCGAGATCATTTCACGGTTTGAAACCCTTAAAAATGAAAAAGGAATTAAGACAGCTACACAGTATTTCTATAATCTTTGCAGGAAATCTGATTACATTCGTGTAGACCGGATAGCCCGTAATATAATATGGCAGTATGAGAGCGAATTTGGCCAATTGGAGGTTACCATAAACCTTACAAAGCCCGAAAAAGATCCCAGAGAAATTGCAGCTTTAAAGCAGGCTCCGCAAGTCGGATACCCTAAATGTGTACTCTGTCCGGAAAATGTTGGCTATGCCGGGCGGGTCAATCATCCTGCACGACAAACCCTTCGAATTCTTCCGGTTAAGCTGCAGGGGGAGCAGTGGTATTTTCAATATTCACCTTATGTATATTATAATGAGCATTGTATTGTGTTGAAGCACGAGCATGTTCCTATGAAAATTACCCGTAAAACCTTTGCGCGGCTTTTTGATTTCCTTAAAATTTTTCCCCATTATTTTATAGGTTCTAATGCTGATTTGCCTATAGTTGGCGGCTCGATATTAAACCATGACCATTTTCAGGGCGGATTTCATACCTTCCCAATGGAAAAAGCGCCTATCGAGTATAATCTAAAATGTGAAGAGTATCCTGATGTCAAGATCGGGGTTGTGCATTGGCCTATGTCAGCGGTCAGGATTTCCCATTACAAGTCGGAAATCCTTGTGGATCTGGCTGATAAGCTGCTGAACCTGTGGAAGAACTATTCCGATCCTGAAGTGGACATTCTGGCTTTCTCTGTTAATGAGAAAGGAGAAAGGGTACCTCATAATACCGTTACTCCAATAGCCAGGATAACTGATGACGGTCTCTGCCAGCTTGATCTGGTGTTCAGAAACAACCGTACGAATGAAGAACATCCGATGGGTATATTTCATCCTCATCAGGAACTCCATCATATTAAAAAGGAGAATATCGGGTTAATCGAGGTAATGGGCCTGTTTATACTTCCGGGCCGGTTGAACGTTGAACTTGATGCTATTAAGGATATATTAACCGGCAGGAAGGAAATGAATGATGATATTTATATTGAGTCACACCCTCTTAATAAACATCTTGACTGGATTAAGGATTTGATTGAGAAGCATGGCAATAATCTCGACGATGAAACATCAGAAAAAATCATTAAGGATTCCGTGGGCCAGAAATGCCTGCAGGTTTTGCATCATGCCGGCGTGTTTAAGGCAACTGAAGAAGGACGCCGGGCTTTTAACCGTTTCCTTGAAACGGCTGGAATAAGATTAGCTTAAATATTAGACGAAATGATTGATTCAGGAGGAGTGTGGGATTTATGACTTTGGATTTATTGAGAGAAAGGTTGAGTGGAGAAAAGGCCAGAGACTTGTTTTCAAAATTGTATGGACAGGATCCTCAGATAGTGGAAAAACAGGTCCACAGATACATACAGGCCACTGTACGGTTTTGCGAACTGTTTCCCCGGTATGACAACCAGGAATTATATGTTTTCAGCACTCCGGGACGTACTGAGATTGGAGGTAATCATACCGACCATAATGCAGGAAGGGTATTGGCAGCCGGTGTCAGCCTGGATGCTATTGCAGTGGTGACCGGATCCTCGGATAATGTGATAACCGTGTATTCAGAAGGTTATCCTGAGCCCTTCACGGTCAGGTTGGACAACTTATCACCCGTTAAGGAGGAAGAAGGGACCACCAATGCTCTTATTAGAGGTATTGCCAGCCGGATAAAGGAGTTAGGTTATAAAATAGGCGGATTTAACGCATATATAACCAGCGACGTTTTAGGTGGCTCGGGCTTGAGTTCCTCAGCCTGTATTGAGGTTTTACTGGGGAACATCATAAACCATCTGTATAATGAGGGAAAAATTGATGGGATACTTTTAGCCAGGATTGGGCAATATGCAGAGAATGTATATTTTAACAAACCCTGTGGATTGATGGATCAGATTGCCTGTGCCATAGGGGGATTTGTTACCATAGATTTTAAAGATTCCGGAAATCCATTGGTTAAAAAGATAGATTTTGATTTTTTATCACAGAATTATTCCCTGCTTGTAGTTAATACAGGTGGCAACCATGCTGATTTGACTGACGATTATGCAGCCGTGCCTGCAGAAATGAAGTCGGTGGCTAATGCGCTTGGTAAGACGGTTTGCAGGGAGATCTCCATGGATGAACTGATAGAAAATATTCCCTGGCTTCGTGACAAAGTGGGAGATCGTGCTATTCTGCGGGCCATGCACTTTTTGGGAGATGATCAGCGGGTTGTGCACCAGGTGGAGGCTTTGGAAAAAGGGGATTTTAATGAGTTTCTCAAACTTGTAAACCAATCCGGAAACAGTTCGTGGAAGCTGCTGCAAAATTGTTTTACCACCAAGAATCCCCAGGAGCAGGGTATAACGCTGGCATTGGGCCTAACCGAGGAATTTCTGAAGGAGACCGGAAAAGGGGCCTGCAGAGTTCATGGCGGAGGATTTGCCGGCACCATTCTGGTATTCATGCCTAATGAATTGCTTAAAGAGTATATTGCTCTTATTGAAAAAGTATTCGGCAGCGATGCTGTAACGGTTTTGAGCATACGATCTTACGGAACATTGTGTATAAATCAGTTGATATAAACATTTATTCACGGTAGTCGTTAAAGAGTACGGGCCTTTTTGGCATTGACCAAAAAGGTTTTTATTTTTTTAGTACTTATTCAATATATAATATGAAAATTGAAGCAATAAAGAGATTTATTGGGTAATTTTTATTTAGACTTAAGAAAATAGAAAAAAATGGACTAAAATATACATATGCAGCAATAACTTGACTTTGACTTACTTTGACTATTAATCTATAATAAAATTGCAATTTGAAGATATAATATTAATAGAAGGAGTGATCATAATGCGTGATATAACACCCTTTAGAAGAAGGCGTAATTCGATAATACCTGGCGATTTAATCAGAGACTTTTTCGGAAGAGATATTTTGGATGATTTTTTCAATACAGGTTTCTTAACAGGACTTAGTTCGGGAGTAACAGGAATAAGAGCTGATATCAGAGAGACCGACAAAGAATACATTGTTGAGGCTGAAATGCCGGGGTTTGCTAAAGAGGATATAGAAGTAGAACTGGTAGATGACAGGTTGACAATTTCAGCTAAACGGGACGAAAGCGTAAATGAGGAAAGAAGCAATTTTATTCGCCGGGAAAGAAGATATGGTGAAGTATCCAGGACTTTCCTGCTGGATGGTGTAAAACAGGAGGATGTAAAAGCCGAGTACAAAGATGGTATCCTCCGCATCATCCTTCCTAAGGCTGAGGAACATAAGAGGCGCGGAAGAAGGATTGATATCAACTAACAGCAGGCTATCAGTCAAGACCAATAGCAAAAGGGTACAGTTAACTGTAAACTGTACCCTTTGTTATTTATCGATATGTATAATCATATGTTATTTTTTCTAAAGTACCAGATACTGCCGGATTCTTTGTATGTAGTTACGGGTTTCGGCAGGAAGTTTTGCAAATTGCTCCGGATCATTTAAATTG
>LFTM01000088.1 GCA_001513505.1 Clostridiales bacterium DTU092
GATATTCTATAAGGCCCGTTACTCCTGAAGATGTTGATGGAGTATGGAGCATAGAGAAAATGTGCTTTTCTGTTCCATGGTCCAGAGAGTCTTTAGTATTTGAAATTGAAAGGAACAGATGCGCCCGCTATTTTGTTGCTGAGTATTCGGGGACTATTGTGGGCTATGGTGGTATGTGGCTGGTAATTGATGAAGCTCATATCACAAACATTGCAGTGCATCCGGTTATCAGAAGAAGGGGGATCGGTGAGGCGCTTTTAAGGGCTTTAATGGCCGAAGCCTGCCGGTTGGGAATCAGGAGGATGACATTGGAGGTCAGGGAGTCCAACAAAGCGGCCCAGAATTTGTACAAAAAATTGGGTTTTGTTGCGGAGGGAAAACGTAAAGGCTACTATACTGATAATAACGAGGATGCTATTATTATGTGGAACCCGGATATAAGCAGTGTTCTCAAAGAAAAACAGGGGGATCAAACATATGATTGTTAAGTCCAATGTTTTGGCTTATGTTATTTCAACCACAGCCATTTTTTTATTGATAGTTGTGTTTCTCCTCACCGCAATAGAACTGGTGGCTTTTGATACCCGATTTTATCGTAATGAGTACAGGAAGCTTGACCGCCCCACAGCTATCGGAATCTCCGAAGAAGAGTTGATGGAGGTTACACGGGAGCTTTTAGGGTATATAAAAGGGAAAAGACCGGATTTGAATATAACGGCAACGATAAAGGGCCAGGAAAGACCCGTGTTCAATCAACGGGAAATAGATCATATGATAGACGTCAGGGTGCTGTTTGAAAGAGGGTATATACTGCGAACAATACTGGTTATTGCATTGTTTTTAAGCCTGCTGGTACTGTATTATATAGTTAGAATGAATATATTCCGATATTTGTTCAGAAGCTTTGTTTTTTTGTTCATATTTTTGTTTGTGGTGTTTGGAATTCTGTATATATTGATAAACATGGATTTTACACGGTATTGGGGTTATTTTCACTATATATTTTTTGACAACGATCTATGGCAGCTGGATCCCCGTGCTGACGTTCTGATACAGATGGTTCCGGAGAAATTCTTCTATGATATGGTTGTCAGGATAATGGTTTATTTTATCACCGGAGTGGTGGTAATGGGGGCATTGCTTGGTTATTTATCGGCCAGGCTGTCGGGAGGTAAAAAATACAGGTTGGGATAGGGGTATTTCCTATCCCTTAATACTATTAGGCTTATTAATTTATAACGGGTTTTCCTGTATCTATAGCTGTTTAGGCTTCACTGCTGAAAATTTTGAAGCCGCCGGATAAGAAAAACAGTGCGATAAGTAAGATGAGAATCAACTGTGAGTCATCATCATGATGGAAAAAACCTCCGCCGCCGCTGAATAGCAGGAATAGCACTATAAGTATAAGTATAGTATTGTCACCGCCAAAAAAGCTTAAAAGATTAGCCACTTGCTATCACTCCTTTTATTTACTCTAGTATCATGTTATGTGGTATCGGTTAAAACGTTACTTAATGGGAGATAAAAATACTATGCAGGAGGATACAATAATGTCATACCTTTGTGAAATGAAGAAAAAGTTGGAAACAATAAAGGAAAAAGACGAGGTTATTATCCTGGCTATTGAGACTTCATGTGATGAAACTTCTGCTGCAGTTGTAAAAAATGGCCGGATTGTACTCAGCAATAAAATAGCGTCTCAGATTGAGCTTCATAAACATTACGGAGGAGTTGTTCCCGAGATAGCTTCCCGTAAGCACGTTGAAGCTATAAATCCAATTATCGATGAAGCGATGAATGAAGCAGGAATTGGCTTTGATCAGCTGGATGGCATAGGCGTCACCTATGGACCGGGTTTGGTGGGGGCTTTGCTGGTAGGATTATCCACAGCTAAAGCGCTGGCCTATGCTCTCTCGCTGCCATTGGTGGGTGTGGATCATATAGAGGGTCATATAAGCGCCAATTATATTTCACACCCGGATCTTGAACCACCCTTTCTTTGCCTGGTAGTTTCAGGCGGGCATACTCACCTGTTATGGGTAAAGGATTATGGGGATTACGAGGTTATGGGAATGACCCGTGATGATGCTGCCGGAGAGGCATTTGACAAGGTTGCGAGGGTCCTGGGGCTGGCTTATCCAGGCGGTCCTTCCATCGATTTAATAGCTAAAAAAGGGGATGCCCAGGCCATACAGTTTCCAAGGGCTTATATGGATGAAGAACATTTTGATTTCAGTTTCAGCGGACTTAAAACCGCTGTTATAAATTATCTCCATAATCTAAAGCAGCGTAATGAGAGTTACAGAATTGAGGATGTTGCTGCCAGTTTTCAGCAGGCTGTGGTTGATGTATTAGTTAGCAAAACTATTAAAGCAGCATTAAAAATCGGTTTATCCAGGATTGCGATAGCCGGCGGGGTGGCCGCAAATTCAACTTTGAGGCAATGTATGGATAGCCAGGCGCAAAGACATGGCTATGAAATATATTATCCCCAGCTGGTATATTGCACCGATAACGCTGCCATGATAGGCTGTGCCGCGTATTATAACCTTATGCGTGGGAAAATACATGACCTTTCTTTAAATGTGGAACCCAGCTTTTCCACAATCGTTACGAATTATCCACAGTACTGAATATGTGGTTAAATCGTTTGTGGATAATGTGAAAAAATGTTGAAAATATATGAAATATGAATGAAAAGCTGTTGATAACTCTGTGGATAATGTGAATATGTCAGAATAATCACTATATTATGAACAACAAAATTCATCCTGCAAGCAATAAAATTGATGTATTAATTCCTTTATGAATAATGCCTGCATACCAGGACAATATAAATATGATGGTTTGAAATTATAAAAAAACAGGAGGGTTGCTATGAAGCTTAGAGAAATTATGACCACCCAGGTCGCGACCATAGGGCCCGATAACAATGTACTGGATGCTTCAAAACTGATGCAGGCTCATAATATCGGAGCGCTTCCGGTGTGTCAGCAGGATGGAAAGGTTGTAGGTATTATAACCGATAGGGACATAGTAGTGAGAAATATTGCCAATGAAGGGGATCCAAAAACTACGCCCGTAAAAACCATAATGACCAGGGAGGTTATATCGGCAAGTCCTTCCATGGATGCAGAAGAGGCTTGCGAATTAATGGCGCAGCACAAGATACGCAGGTTGCCGGTTGTTCAGAATGATCGGCTGGTAGGTATGGTTTCAATTGGAGATTTGGCCGTCCGGTACCGCTTTGTTTCCGAAGCCGGTGAAGCATTAAGTGAAATTTCCGAACCTGCCAGACCGGAAAATATGTTGCAGTAGTTGCAGAATAAAGTCATCAGAATCCAAGATAAAAGTTTGAAAACTCCGGAGCACTACAGGTGTTTTCCGGAGTTTTTCGACATAAAAAGACAAATGATTGGATCACTTGACAGTATTTTCTAGTCATATTATAATTATACACGATATGCAAAAATGAATAGTTATTATATTGTTAAGACTATAGATGATGTGAAAAAGGCAAACCAGTTCGAAAGACTGGGACGCAAAGCCACGGGTCTAAAGATCCCAGCTATGGATCTATGACAGCCGGGTTGCCACATTGGATATTAGGTACAATCTCATTTCGTTTCTCTCGTATTTGTATCCTTCCGAGGCGCAATCTGGATTGGCTTTTCTCCCGGTGGTTAACAAAAGCAAGTTGGTCATTGATAGAAGCAACTGGTGAAGCCTGCAAAGAGATATAACACAAACTTATTAGGAGGATATTGCCACGATATGGAGCAGTCAAAATCTATCAGTAAATGCGATAAAGGCTCATTTATTATACAGGATCATGGCTTTTGCTACGGACCCCAGGTTGTTATACTGGTTGGAAAGGATCATAAGGTTAAAGCAGTAAACAGTAATGTACGGAAATATAACCAACTGCTTTTTAGTGGCAATGTAAAAGAAGGTGCTTTTATACAGGACATCATTGCCAGGGAATGCAGAGATACTTTTCTTGAAAAACTTGGTAAAGCTTTAAAAGGACAGGATATCCATTCGAGTATCCGGTTAAAGATGGAAAACGGATATCAACGTTGGTTTGATGTTTACTACAAACCGGTAATGTTGGATGAAAAAACGATAATAGGAGTCTATGTCACCTTCTGGCCCCTATACCAGAATCTACAGAGATTGTGTGAACAGGAAAAATATACTGAGGATTCATATTACGATCTTGCCAGGGCAATTATTCGTACTTATGAATGCAGGGATCCTAATACTGCCGTTCATCAGAAAAGAGTGGCAGCAATGGCAAAGATAATTGGCCGGCGTATGGGTTTTGATAAAGACAGACTGATTTCGCTGTACCTCGGAGGTTTGCTTCATGATATTGGAAAACTCAAAGTTCCGACAGATATACTTGCAAAACCTTCTTCATTAACCCCACTGGAATTCGAACTGATAAAGGAACATCCTGTAATCGGATACAATGTTATAAAAGATACCATGCTGCCCAAACTTGTGGGGGAAATTGTATATTGTCATCATGAAAGGCTTGACGGTTCAGGATATCCCGATGGTGTATCGGGGGATAATATATGTCAGGAAGTTAAGATCGTTACCGTATGCGATGTGGTTGACGCTATGTTCTCTTTCCGTCCTTACAGACCGGCCAGAACAAAGGACGAAGTGATGGAGGAGCTTAATGAAGGAAGAGATATAAAATATGACACACAGGTTGTGGACGCAATGCTGGAACTTTTAACAGAGAATGTCAGTTTTCATGATTTGCGCGAGACGTTATTTAGTTCGTAAAAAACAAAATTCGACATTTTCTTATTTCTCCTGTTTATTTTCGATATAATGTGGCATACTAGGTGTAGACAGGAGGTGAATTTTTATGATGCATCAAAGTCAGAACACTGGCAGAAGAAACAGAACTCTGGTTCCCGAGGCCCGACAGGCTTTGGATCATATGAAATTTGAGATAGCTAATCAGTTAGGAGTTAATCTTCAGCAGGGTTATAACGGAAATTTATCAGCAAGGGATGCCGGCAGAATTGGGGGCAATATGGTTAAAAAGTANNGTTAATTGAACAGCAGCAAAGACAAATGTCCGGTCAATAATAAAATATAAAGTAAAAAGCAGGGTCTCTTAAAACCCTGCTTTTTACTTTATATTTTTATACCCTTGCTTTTTTCTCCCTTTCACGGAATAGAAAGCTAATGCAATAAGCGCCTGCTATTCCGACGATTGTGTATATTATTCTACTTAATAGTGCATCCTGGCCACCAAACAACGTTGCTACCAAATCGAACTGGAAAAGCCCTACCAGCAGCCAGTGCAGAGCGCCGATTATTACTAAAATAAGGGATAGGCGGTCCATTCCATCAACTCCTCTTATTAAATTTCTCTAATAATATTCCCATAAATACCAGATTTTATAATACAATTTTTTTATTTTTATTAACATTTTTTATTTTAGAAAAAATATACTGTACTTTCATGTTGTCGGATCTGGTCAGGGTAGTAAAGTCTCCTATGAGAATCAGCCTCTTTTTTGCCCGGGAAAGTGCAACATTTATTCTCCGGTAATCTCTTAAGAATCCGGTGCGGGTATATGTCCCGGAAAGATTATAATTGCTTCGAACCCAGTTTATGATAACATTTTCCTGTTCTCTGCCCTGGAAGGAGTCGATGGTATATATATTCTGCTCAATAAAATTATCAAGGTGAGAACTAATATCACCGAAGTATTTTGCGTTTTCCTGGAACAGTTNNTGACAGTTCCTTTAGTTTTTCGGTTTGTGCTTTATAGGGTGTTATGATACATATATCTTCAAGAACTTCACCCTTTTCAAGAAGCTCAATAACTTTTTTGACGGATAGCATGGCTTCACTGATATTGTAGTATGTTGAGTTTTCTTCGGTCTCTGACCTGGTTTGGGGATCGAGAAACTCCGAGGTATCAATTATTTCAATCGGGTTCTGGGGGAAGAGAACGTTTCTCTTTTGCTTAGGCACCTTGTAGTATGACGAATCGGTATTGGGGTACAGTTTTCCATCATAAATCAGGTCAGATATAAATGATACCATATTGGGATTCTCGGTCCTATAGTTAATATCCAGAAACACGCTGTTAAACCGGTTCCGATCGGTTATCAGTTTTTCGAAAAGGCTTTTTTGAAGTTCCTCACTGGTATACAGATCAATTAAAGGATCATACTCCAGCAGCACTTCATTTGGGATAGGGAACGGAGGAATCTGCAGATGGTCCCCTATTATAACGCATTTATTAGCAAAGCCTAAACTGAACAGTGTTTCCGGGATATTCATCTGTGAGCCTTCATCTATTATGACTATATCATAGTTTTCTACTTCCATATTTCTGTCCAGATAAAAACCAAGGGGCGTACCCAGAACTATTTTGTTTTTTCCTCCCAGCATGTACATATAAGCCGGATTGGAAGTGGAAACCGCTGGCGCATAGGGCAGATCAGATTTAAACTCTATATTGTTCCCGGTACGCAGGACCCGTACTTTATCCTGGATCAGTTTCTCCAGTATATTATCCACGGCCACATTGGTCTTTGCCAATATAAGTACGTTTTTACCCTTATAATAATACTGCAGGGCAATTTCCTTGATTAAGGTAGTTTTACCTGTGCCGGGAGGTCCCTGCACTATTCCCAGAACATTATTTATACCGTCCAAAGTGCATGCCAGGGCTACGGCTTGTTTTTGAGCTTCATTGGATAAAAGGTTTTTGTCATAATATTCATCGTCTGAAAGCACATATATATTTTCCTCAGATAAAGGTGCTTCTTTTCTTAACCCCAGTACTACAGACAGCAAAGGGGACAGACTGTCGTCTTCAATATCCTTTATTATTTTTTCAATATAGCTTGCTACTATGGCATCGTTTGAGCTTTTTGTAAAAGATTTAATATTTGCAATTTCATCTTCACTTATATAGCCCAGAGCTTTTAATTCTATAATGTATCCCTGGCCGTTTTTTTGTTCACGGGATTCAATTACCTCGAATTCATCTCCCGAATCTGAGGTGAGAATTTCTCCCGGGAAGGAATCGGTATTCATACGAAAAATGAATGAACCACTGTATTCCACGAGATACTCACATTTAATATCATGGTACTTCCTTACTTTTATATCAAGAATTTTCTTATGATTTTTTAATTCTTCTATTACCTCATCCTTATCTTTAGCGGGCACCAAATCCGGCTTTGCAAACATGATTCTGTTCTGCGGTTCATGATCGGGCTCCTTAATCCCCGCCAATTTATACAGGTCAGATTTAAGCAGCCTGTAGTCGCCGTTTCTTTTCTTCCTGAAACCAAGCCAGTCCCTTGGTACAGCTTTTAGTATCTCGTACAGAAAATCTATATACTGCTTCCGGTTCATAGGTGCCAGGATGGTGACAAGGCCTTTTCTATAGATACCGGCTTTTTTTGCATTGTTTATAAATGTATATTTTCTGCACAGGCTTTTTAAATCATAGTGTTTAAGATATTCATTGATCAACTCCTTAATATTGGCCAGACTGTCAAAGTATTTGCGGTGGGACGTATTGTCGAGGGTAGCCAGTCTGCCGGTTTTGGGGTTAATGTCGATCCTTGGGATACTTAGGCTGTTGAAAATAAACTCGGTAATTTGTTGAGCCGGATCTTTGAGTTTGGCTGCATAGTGATAATACAGCCCGGACAGGGTCTTGTTATTCAGGAATTTTAGTTCCACCGAATCAAATTCCTTTGATCCCATCAGCCTGGGATGGAATATTTCCATCTCAACAGCAGCTCTCATTACGATTTCCCTTTGCACCCTCAAAGGTATGCTCTCCCATCTGCACATGGCACAGCTGGCAATCATATTGATCCAGTCGTTTAATGTTGATTTTTCTATACCTATTGAATCGCATATAAACTGGACAACCGGAATATCATCCGAAGGCACCCTAAGGCTGTAGTATGAATAAAGGCCTGACAATGTTTTCCCGTTAAGGCATTCAAACCTTGTGGAGCAAAAATCCCTGTATCCCATTAGCCTGGGGTTCTTCAGATCCAGCTCCTTTGCGCACATGAACAGTATTTCACGGCAAATCTCGTTTGGCACAGAACCCCATGTTACTTTGGAATCGTTATTTTCAATAATAGATATCCATTGCTCAATATTCAGATCCGGGATCTCCAGATCATCACACATAAATGTTATGGTATCAACCCCGCTGTCATGGGCCAGGGCACTGTAGTAGGTATACAGGCTGGACAGCGGTTTGCCGTTCAGAAACGCTGAAGGTTTCACCAGTTCCTCCACCTTTAACATCCTGGGGTTGGGTTTGCCTTCTTCTTCGGCTTTCATGCTTAGTATACGGGCTATAAAGTGTTTTGGTACCATCTCCCATTTAAAATGCTTGTAAAATGCTATAAAATGCAGCCATTCCTCAAAAGTAAGCTCAGGTATACCATAAACATCGCATATGAAATCAATGCTTCGGATGCCTCCACGTTCCAATCCATAAAAACGGGAGCCAAAACTGTATAATGACATACCATCCAAAAAATCCAGACCGGTTTTAAGATCGTCAGAAGACATCATTCTGGGGTTGGAATAACCTAGTTGTTCTGCAGCCCGATACAGTATTTTTCTTATAACATTATGTGGGATTACGTCCCAAAAAATGCTGACAGACTTATCGGTTATATAAGTTATCCAATCTTCCTCAGTGATTTCAATATCCAGCATATCGCATATATTCTTTATGACGCTGCCTCGTATATCCTGTGATATATTTTTGAAATAGGTATAGTACCCCGTCAGAGTTTTTCCGTTCAGGAATTTAAACTTTCGGGAAAAATCATTGTTTTTTATGAATAGGGGATGAGAATAACCCAGTTCTTTACATGCCTCCAGCAGTACTTTTCTTTTTGCGTTATCGGGGATATTCTTCCATGAAAAAATGTTGTGGGAAGCTATATATTTGATCCATTCATCCTCCGAAACCTGCGGTATTCCCAGTATATCGCAAATGTTGGTTATTATATGAACCCCTTCTTTTCTGGGGATACTGTTCTTATAGTAAGCATACAGGCCGTTTAACGGCTGGTTGTTTATAAATTTAAAGCGGTGTTTTTCCAGATCTTTTGAAGCTATAAACCGCGGATTGGGAAGATTTAATTCCTGTGCAACCATATACAGTATCTGCCTATGGACATGATCGCTGACACGGCTCCAAAGGAATGAAGGAGGGCGTTTAGTCCTGTTTTTGCGGCTAAGCATTGTTAGGACTTCTTCTATATCATAATATATATCTTTTTCCATATAAACTGTTGCTTCCACTATTGGAACTCTCCTTTCTGCCACCCATAGTTGCAAAGTCATACACGAAAAAGCCATTGAAAGCTATAAATCCCAACTATTATAATTAT
Organism: Clostridiales bacterium DTU092; assembly: GCA_001513505.1. Taxonomy (GTDB): domain Bacteria; phylum Bacillota; class Clostridia; order Caldicoprobacterales; family Caldicoprobacteraceae; genus DTU074. The sequence continues at coordinate 9,430 of LFTM01000088.1, forward strand.
AAACCATATAAATTCTTTTATATATTGTAAGATTTAATAAAAATAATTGATTTTTTTGTACAATTTAAACGGATTATACTGTTTGACACATATTTTCCGGCCTACTTGACAAACTATACTAAAAGGCATATAATGGCAGCGGAAATGCAAATCATTTGCAATATGGTCAATTTGCTTACCTGTATGGATTATTTTTTATGTGCGGAGGAATAGCTCATGAGTCACATTCATATATCGGATGGGATTGTGCCGCCTGTATGGTGGCTATCAGGATATTTGTTCTGCCTGGCAGCGGTGCTTATAATACTAAAAAGCTATGATTTGGAAAAGGTTAGGTATAAGATACCAAAGATTGCAATGATGGCTGCAGTTATGCTTATTACCATGTCCGTTCCTTTGGGCTTTATACCCTTTCATATGAACTTTGCTGCGTTGGCCGGAATAATACTTGGCCCTGCAATCAGTTTTGTATCCATATTTGTAGTAAATTTTGTTTTAGCTCTTCTGGGACACGGCGGAATTACGGTAGTGGGAATTAATACTGTTTTTATTGGAGCCGAGGCCGTCCTTGGGGGAGTTTTGTTCAGATTACTAAAAAGTAAGTTTGGTACCACCATTTCTGCCGCTATATCTACAGCAGCGGCTCTTTTGTTGTCAACAATCCTGGTATTGTTGTTTCTAAACTCAATTGGAGTGGTAGATATATGGTCGGGGGAAGGACTGCTGCATGCGCACGATGGAGAAGGAAATCATCATCACGGGCATTCATCTTTCCATATTGGCAGCATAGTTTTAACAGGATGGGGCGCCGTGCTGACTGTTGTTCTGGCAGGGATTGTACTGGAAACAGTGATAACAATATTGATTATAAGGTTTTTTCAAAAGATGCAATCTGATCTTGTACAACCTTTATCAGGGAGAAAATAGGCTGTAAGGGGGAGTAGGCATGCATCTGTCGGCTATAGATCAGATGGCCGGTAATGGTAACAGTATTTTTCATCATGCCGGTGTACCCTATAAACTGCTGATGGTACTGGCTTTGCTTATTGGAATTATCGGAGCTGATAATGTCATTCAGCTGGGAATATTGATTGGCGTTGTTATTATAATGTTTATAATAACAAGGGTGCATGCTAAAGAGATTATCCACCTGTTGATTTACCCGGCATTTTTCAGTTCGCTTTTTGCGTTGTTTAAATTCCAGGAGTCATTGGCATCCGGTTTTATTGTTATAATGAAAGGTACGGGAGCTGCACTAACAACTTTATTCCTTCTTTCCACAACACCTTGGATAGAAATATTTGCATTTCTATCAGCTTATTTGCCGGGCCTGCTGGTAGATATTTTTATGTTTACTTACCGTTCTTTTTTTATTTTAATCGATAGCTTGGAGAATTTACTGCGCAGCATAAGGCTCAGGGGAGGATATCATTCTTTTAACCCATTAATGAGCATAAAAAATATGGCTTCCGTGGTGGGACTGGTCATATTGAATTCCTTTGAAATGAGTGAAAGGATGTACAAGATATACCAGTTAAGGGGATACACAGGGGGCATTCCGGTTGTCAGAGATTGGTGGAAGGTTACTTATACGGATGGTATAGTTATTGTCCTTTCACTTTTAATTGTATTTGGGACGGTGATTATGTGGAGACTTTGGTAGAAGTACGATGTATAAAACATATTTATCCTGACAAAACACAGGTTACATTATGCGGTCTTGATTTTGTCGTACACGCAGGTGAGAGGGTAGTGGTTTTAGGACCTAACGGAGCTGGAAAGACCACCCTGCTGGCTCATATATTAGGTTTATTATCACCTGTCGAAGGATCGGTAAATATTATGGGTCTGGAACCCTATAAACATTTTCGTACCATCCGCCGAAATATAGGAGTGGTGTTTCAGAATGTAGATGAACAGATAATCGGACCAACGGTGTTTGACGATATCGCTTTCACGCCGAGAAACGAAAAGATGAAAAGGGATGAAATTCAACGCAAGGTGATGTCTGTAGCAAAAATGGCAGGCATAGAGGGAATATTGGAAAAGATACCGCATTATTTAAGTGGTGGACAGAAAAAAAAGGTTGCTCTTGCAGGGGCTATTGTAATGGATCCCCAGCTTTTGATTTTGGACGAACCCTTTGATGGTTTGGATCCTGTATCAAAAAAAGAAATGATAAAGCTTTTTAACCGGCTGAATCGCGAGAGAAACACCACGTTAATTATTACTACCCATGACGTGAATTTGGTACCTTATATTGCTGATACCGTGTATGTAATTTATGACGGTAAGATAGTCCTGCGCGGAAGTCCAAATGAGGTGTTTGCGCAGAAGGAAACTCTGGAGGCTGCGAATCTGGAACCCCCTGTTCTTGTTGATCTTTTTATGCACTTAAAGGAGAAGGGTTTGGATACAACGGTTCCAATCACCCTGGAGCAGGCAAAAGAACAATTGGATATAATATTGCAACATCAATCAAAAGCTATGAGGTGAGGTATATGACGTTTACAAGTGATTTGCAGGATTTTGCACAAATGCTTTCCTGTGCTGTTGACTTGATGGAAAGGGGAACTTACCACCACGGACAAAAAGTGGCTTATATTGCCAAGGGGATTTATGAGCATTTAATGGCTAAAGAAGCGCCTGCAAATCTTATTATTACATCCTATATTCATGATATCGGTATATCTTCATTTGAGGACAAGGAAAGGGCAAGGCAGTTTTTTGCTAACAAGCAGATACTGCGGAGTCATTGCGTTGACGGTGCTTCTCTGGTTGAAAGTGTTGATATTCTTAAACCCCTTAAACCCATAATACTTCATCACCATACTAACTATTCTGATATTGACAAATATGAAGAGGGAATTCCTATAGAGGCACAGATTATTCATTTGGCCGACAGAGTTGATGTGCTGATAAACCCGGAAAGATATATTCTGGATCAGGTTGATGATATTGTTGATGTTGTGCTTAAATACAGGGGGACGATGTTTAATCCTGAGCTGGTTGATGCTTTTTTGGATTTATCGGTTAAGGAATCATTCTGGCTGGATCTCACCAATGAATACCAGCATGCATATGAGCATATTGTTTTTCCCAGTGTAAATATGAAGATGGATATGGAGGATATTTATCAGTTCTCCTATCTTTGTGCGAAAATCGTTGACCGGAAGAGCCCTTATACAGCCGAGCATTCGCAGCGTATTGCAGGTATTGCCACTGCGTTGGGTGAATTATGTGATATGGATGAGCAGGATGTTTATTTTCTTGAACTGGCAGGATTGCTTCATGATTTAGGAAAACTGGCCGTACCGGAACATATACTGTTGAAAAACGGTAAGCTGAGTGAAGCAGAGTATCGGATAGTAAAACAGCATCCGTACTATACCTATTGTCTGATTGATCGCTTAAAGATAATGAATAAGGTCAGGGATTGGGCTGGTTTTCATCATGAACGCCTGGACGGAAGCGGATATCCCTTCCATCTTAAAGGAGACCAGCTTGATTTGGGAGCCAGGGTAATGGCGGTTGCTGATATTGTTGGTGCTATAACAGAGGATCGGCCATACCGTCCCGGCTTTGAGAAGCGCGAAACCTTGAAAATACTGTGGGAACAGGTGGATAAAAACCTTATAGACGGTGATGTGGTCAGTATTCTGGCCAAACATTTCGATGATGTTATCTATTCGGGTATAAAGAGCAAAGTTGTAGTTTAAATGCAGTTAATTTACTAGGGAGTGTAAATATTTTTGTGTATGG
>LFTM01000100.1 GCA_001513505.1 Clostridiales bacterium DTU092
GGCGGAACGGGATCCACCGGCGGTTTTGGTTCCTGTTGCTCCCCGCCACCGGGTGGTTTCGGGTCTTGCTGCTGGCTTTTTTCCAGTTCTATATAGTCACTGTGAACGTATCCCTGGATACTGCCGGTCTTTATTTTGTACCATTTTCCCTCCTGCCCGAGTATCTCTACCCGGACATTAGGACCCAGGCTTCCTATACGCTTATACTGCGTTCCCGGACCCTGCCTTACATTAAGGCTGGTCGTAACCTTCACCTTTCCGTAGGTAGGTTCACTGGGCTGTGGTTGACCGCTTCCACCAGAACCACTGTCGGAACTGCCACCGCTATTTGATGGTTTATCCGTCAACTTGGGCGGAGAGATATTCAGGGTATCTATGGTAGATTTGGGATAATAGTGTTCCAATATTTTGGTATACTTATGCCCTTTTTCGGCCATTGCCTTGGCTCCGTACTGGCTCATACCGACACCATGTCCGTATCCCTGGCCTGAAATAACGTAGTATTCCGATCCTTCTCCTCCCTTTATTTCCGGTTCGTTTATGTAATAGCTCTTTACAACACTTAAACCTACATCACTGCGCATATTGACCGTAGTTATAGTTACATTCTCAGTTAAAAGCTTTATCTTATTTTCATCATCCAAAATATAATTTTTTGAATCCTTTTTTGCATAAAACGAAAGCGTAAACGTTACTTTCTTATATCTATGTCCCGCAGTTTTTTCAGTAAATTCAATTTTATCAATACTTACAATTTTCACATCAGCAGCTTTTGCTTTGCTTTTAAGTTCATTCTTTAGTCTTGTTATCAAATTTTTTATATTATCGCTGTTATTCCTCTCCGTCACCGATCCCCACCAGCTGTCGGGCTTGGAAGGATCCTTATCCTTCATATCAATCTGGGTTTTATAGATATTTATACTCCATTTATGTACCGGATCAAATTCATCCCGCTTGGCAGGAAGCGGTTCATAACCCTGACTTATACCCGAAAAAGCCTCATAACCTGCCTCTGTCCAGCCGCCGTTGCTGGAGGAATAGAAGGTATGAACGAAACTTCCACCATACTTAAGCACCTGTTTTGCCGTCTCATTCACTGCTTTGATACTGTTACCCCAGGAGGAGCTGTATCCCTTGTATACCTGGCTTGACTGGGTATCAACAAGATCATAAGCACTGGAACTGGATTTTTTGTTGCGGACCGCATACGTACGGGCTGCCACCGCCTGGGTTTTGAGAGCCTCAAGGTGCCAGCTGTTCGGCATCTCACTGGGTACGACACCGTACAAATATGTCTCCAGATATATGTGGTTGGTCAAACAAATGTTTCCATTCTCCAGACTGACTACCATATCACCTATATAATTGAGCTTTCCATAGGATGGATTTTGTATTACAAGACAGTCAGTATCCGAACCTTTATGCTGTTTAAAGGTAAACTTGGTACCAAGGGTATATACGGTATTGCCGTCCTTTAATGTTAACTTACCATCCTTTATACCGATATCATAGGTTTTTTTCCCAATATTGATATCTTTGTTTTCGGGTATACTGTAATTTCCATTTACCTGAACTTTTAGTGATTTCAGGCTTCCCATTGAAGACAGGCGTACGCGTATTATACTATAATCCGTGGCCCCATGGGCCTCAGGCACAATCCCAGTAAATAAAAATCCCACAGCAAAAACAACCAACATCGCTATAATTCGACGAATCAAAACCGCATCACTCCCAAAAGCTTATAGCCCGAACCCCCAGGGCAAGGCATAACGTATTAAGAGAGTTCGCCACAAATTAGCAAAATCCTTCTTTTGACGCAATATTTCTAATAAAAAAAAGAACCCAATCACAAGATCAGGTTCTTTTTTTTTATCTTTTAGTAAGTTTAGGTAGACTTATTCCTCAGGCTGTGCAGCTCCTGTTGGACAAACATCAGCACAGGCACCACAG
>LFTM01000218.1 GCA_001513505.1 Clostridiales bacterium DTU092
TATATAAACTGTCCCTAACGATAATACCAACAGACATATAAGGAATACTGCCAGATAATTGCGCCTGTCTTTTCTGAATCTGAAATAAATAAACTTCATTCACTTGCCTCCAAATCAATTCAAATAAATCTGACCCGGTTGCCGGATGGCATTAATCTACATACGGAAGCTCAACGTAAAATGTGGTTCCTGAACCGACTTTGCTCTTAACACCAATATTTCCATTATGATGTTTAATGGTATTTTTGCATAAGACAAGTCCTATTCCGCTCCCGCTCTTCTTTGTTGTAAAAAACAGATTGAATATATGCTTCATATTTTCCTCCTCGATCCCCACTCCCGTATCCTCGAACTCAATCAATGCCATTTTGGATTTTTCTTTCTTTGACAACCTTATGGTAAGCGTTCCTCCCTTTTCCATAGCCTGTATGGCATTTTCAATCAGATTAACAAACGCTTGCTGTATGGAATCCTTATCAACATTTGCATAGATGTGATCATTGGGCAGTTTAAGCCTTATATCGATCTCGCCCATATTAGCCTTTGGCGTCATTATATCAACGGTTTTTTTAACTAACAGATTCAAGGAATGCCTCATAAAATTGAACGGATTAGGTTTGGTTAAAGTCTTAAAATCACTTAACAATTTGTTTACATGCGTTACTTCCGCCAGTATTTTTTCAGCCCTGGAAGGATCGAGAATTCTTTCCAGCTGAAGCAGCTGTACATAGGCACTTATGGTGGATAAGGAGTTCCGGATTTCATGGGAAAGCATGGAAGCCGTATTAACGACATCGCTGTTGAATTCTGACAACTGCTGGCTTAAGGTTTCCAGCTCTTTATTCTTGCTAATTAGCCTCATTTGATTCTCTATCCCTTTAACAGACAGATTAAGCATTTCCAGTATATTGTAGCTGGCATATTCCAAAGGAAGATAAATCCCCATTGCTCCTAAAATCTCGTTATTCAAACCGTGGATTGGAGCTGCAAATCCGGCCCATTTTTTGTATACATCCAGAAAATGCTGGTTACCAAATACAGCAGTTGGAACGTTGGTAACAATTGAGGTACCTAAACTATTTGTCCCGATATTTTCTTCGCTTACTATGTATCCTGCATCCATGCCCAGCTCCTCAAGTTCCGGAACGTGACCTTGTTTATAGAATATAACACATTCTTTGTTGCAAAGTATTATGATGCTTTTTTTGCAGGGAATTGTACTCTTTATTTTTTTAATAAATACTTGTGCAGTATCGATAAGACTTTGATTGTGATTGATGAGATCATCCAGTTCCTGATCTGAAACTTCTATTAAGCGTGGCATATCCTCCGGCAACAAACCGCTGTTTATGCATCGCTCCCATGATGATAATACATATTTTCTAATAAAAATGATGTCTTTACTGAATGCTTCCTCCATCTCGAGGCCTAATCCCAATATCATTTGCCGTTCCCCCAAAATGCAAATAAACTAAGATCACTATTCATTATTTTATATAATTTTCTTATTTTTCCCTTTTTAATTATTTCCATTTAACCATGCTTTATAACTTCTACGTATACCAGTAAATTCCTTCAAAATTTAAACCCGGTTGCAGACAAAATAAACACTTTCTTTAGCCGACATTAATATATGTATAAATTTTTCAAATCAAATATACTACTTTTTTACATTTTATATATTAGCAGAATATTATGTAAGCCACCTTGCGGTAAGGCTTAGAACCTGTTAACGAAGCGGAAGACAGCCGGAGCCAATGTCTGAGTGTAAGCGAGTTTTGGTGGAGGCCTGGAGCGAGTTTTACAGGTTCTTAGCCTTGGTGCTCCAGTGGCTGGAATAATATTCTGCTAATTTCCAGTAAAGCTGATAAGGATAGAAATTGTACCGAAGTGTTATTTGAATAATATTATTCAGCAAAAATATTGTAAGATCCAATTTTTTGTTTAGTTTGACATGATATTTGGTAAATCATATAATTAAAAGGACATATTGTAACAAAGGAGAAAATCAGCATGGCAAATCGTATGGGTACTGATTTAACGGAAGGCAGCATAGTAAAGCATCTGATTAATTTTTCCATCCCGCTATTGTTAGGAAACGTATTCCAGGCATTGTACAACACCGTTGACAGCATTTGGGTAGGACAATTTCTCGGCGCGAAAGCCCTGGGAGCAGTCTCTGTAAGCTTTCCAATTATATTTATACTGATATCCCTGGTCACGGGTATAACCATGGCTACTTCGGTACTGGTAGCACAGTACGCCGGCGCTAAAAACCCGGAAATGATATCAAAAACAATGAACAACTCCTTTTTATTGCTGGGTACTGTGGCAGTTATCGTCACAACCATTGGTATAGTTTTCAACGAACAGATACTGATTTTGTTAAATACTCCTCAGGAGATTCTTGCATTCGCTGTGGAATACTTAAACATATATCTGCTGGGACTTATATTCGTATTCGGCTTTAATGTAATGAGCGCTGTTCTAAACGGACTGGGTGATCCCAGAACTCCAGTGAAATTTCTTATTGTGGCAACGATCACCAATATCATCCTGGATCCACTTTTCATATTCGGAGTAGGTTTTATACCCAAAATGGGCATTGCTGGTGCAGCGCTGGCAACCATAATATCACAAGCCCTGGCACTTGCGCTGATAGTGATTTATTTATACAGAACGAACCATATCATCAGACCTAAGATAAAAGATTTTAAAGTTGCAGGAGAACTTTTGTGGAAACTGATCAAAATAGGTCTTCCTGCCGGTATACAACAGATCGTGGTATCCATGGGTCTGACCGTGATGGTGGGTGTAATAAATTCATTTGGCGCCGATGCAGTAGCAGCTTTCGGAGCTGCATCCAGGCTGGACCAGTTTGCCCACATGCCTGCCATGTCCTTTGGTGTAGCCGTTTCTGCCATTACGGGGCAAAGCCTGGGGGCTGCAAAAACCGAAAGGGTCAAAGAAATATTTAAATGGGGAAGCATTTTGGTAAGCGGCATCACCGCAATAATGGTTATCTTGGCGTTGGCAATACCAAAAACTTTTCTTCAGATTTTCACCAGCGATGCTGATGTGCTCAGTATCGGTAGCGTTTATCTCAGGATTGTAGGGCTTTCCTATATTCCTTTCTCCCTGATGTTTGTTGCAAACGGTATATTAAGAGGAGCAGGGGATACCTTCCCAACAATGGTTTTTTCCTTTGTATCCCTCTGGCTGATACGGATCCCTCTGGCCAGGTACCTGTCCTCGTTAGAAAGCTTAGGAGTAAACGGTATATGGATCGCCATATCAACCAGCTCTTTTATATCAATGATGCTTAGCCAGACTTACTACATGCTGGGAAGATGGAAGAAAAAGAAGCTGGTTACAAAGCAAGACCAAAGTACCGGGCTTGCCCCGGATGATTCGATGGAACCAACCAGTTAGACGCTGCGGCAATAAAGAGTATTCAATTCCAATTTTTGTGGTATAATATAATCAAATAAACATATACATGATTTGAAGCAGGGAGGTGTTTTTTTGAACTGTATTGAAAAACAGATATATATCGACAGGCTGACAGAGGTGTGCGAATTTGTAAATCTGGCATCTCGATACAGCTGTAATATAAAGGTAAAGAGCAGCAATCACGAAGTAGATGGAAAGAGCATACTGGGTATTCTGACGCTGGCTCTGTGGAAACCGGTGACAGTGCAAGCCTGCGGGACCGATGCCCATGACTTTGCATCCAAACTGGCTTCTTTCAAGCCTCAATGAAAAAGGTATCCCAAAACAAGTAACATATAATGTTGGGATACCTTTTTTGTTGAGGCTGATCACAAAGCTTAATGTATAAATAACCCGTCTTTAAATTCTTATGTCAGTAATTAATAAATCATTCCTAATAAAGCATTTAAAATATCAGTATAACCAACTCAAAAGCACAGTCCATAAGCAAACTGTATAAACATATCTATGCTTCCATCAGGAATGCATGATAACCCCGCATTGTTTCATAGATGTCTGCTTTGCTGGCTATCTCCCAGGGAGCATGCATGTTGTGCAGGGGTACTCCGCAATCAATAACTTCCATACCGTACTCTGCCAAAATAAAGGCAATAGTACCTCCACCCCCCTGGTCTACCCTGCCCAGCTCGGCAGTCTGCCATGTAACACCATGCTTATCCATTATTCTCCGCAGAAGCGCCATGTACTCTGCATTAGCATCATTGCTGCCTGATTTTCCGCGAGAACCGGTATATTTATTGAAAGTCAGTCCTTTGCCCAGGTAAGCAGTATTTTGTTTCTCCATAACCGATGGATAATTAGGATCAAACCCGGCGCTGACATCACAGGACAGCATCCTTGAATTGGCAAGCGCACGCCGCAGCTTAAGTTCACTGTAATCCCCCATAAGGTTCATAAGCTCGGCCAGCGAATTTTCGAAAAACTTTGAAGTCATACCTGTAGCACCAACGCTTCCTATCTCTTCCTTGTCTACCATTAAAGCTACACAGGTCTTTTCAGGATTTTCAATCCGCATAAGGGCTTCAAAGGATGTGTACGCACACACCCTGTCATCATGACCGTAAGCCATAACCATGCTTCGATCAAGGCCAAAATCCCTCGCTCTGCCGGCAGGAACCACTTCCAGCTCAGCTGATACAAAATCCTCTTCAGTGATTCCATATTTTTGATTTAAAAGATTAAGTATATTTTTCTTGACCCGTTCCTTTTCGCTGCTATCTTCGGTACTAATGGGTATGCTGCCGATACAAATATTTAAATCTTCTCCCTCAATACCTTTGGCAAGCTTCTTTTCCATTTGATCAGCCGCCAGATGGATAAGAAGATCAGATACCCCCACCACCGGGTCATCATCATCTTCACCTATAACAACCTCAACCAGACTGCCATCCTTTTTAGCCACTACTCCATGTATCGCCAATGGCAATGCCACCCATTGATATTTTTTAACTCCGCCATAATAATGGGTTTCCAGCATAGCCAGATTGGTATCCTCATATAAGGGATTTTGCTTTAAGTCCAGCCTTGGTGAGTCAATATGTGCTCCCAGAATCCTCATACCCTTCTCCAGTGATTGAGTGCCTACCACAAAAAGTGCCAGGGTTTTCCCCATATTATTTGCATACAGCTTATCACCGGGCTTTACACTGCCACCTTCAGCAATAACGGTTTCAAGATCCTTAAACCCGTTCTTCTCGGCAATAGCTATGAACTCCTTTACACATTCCCGTTCGGTCTTGCACTTTGATATGAAATCCTTGTAACCTTCCGAGAATGAAAATACTCTGTCCATATCCTCCTTAGTATATTTATCCCAGGCATACTCATAGTTTTTTACCAGATCAGCATTTTGTTTTTGCCGTGATACCATATTTCATTCATCCCTTTCATATGCATTCTTGTACAAGTATATGCTGTAAAAAAAATTACGATAATTTACATCTCAATAAATTTTATCACTCATCTCTGGAAATGTAAACAATCCTATAATTCAGTTTTCATCATGCTTTGAGTGCTTGTTACCCGCATGTCAAACCAACCTTGGAAGCCTGTCAATCCGTTCTCTTGTTTTCGACAGCAGTTTTTCGATATCATCCGTCAAATTGTCTTTTAGACACTCTTTCACAGCTTCTAAAACATCCTCATAACAATTGTATGCCGAATCATCTTTCGAAAAGACGCTGTTTATAATCTCTGCATAGCTTTCGCCCAATAGTTGTTGCAATCTCAGCATTGCCACCATAAAATGGCTGCGGCGTTTAATGAGCTGAACCGCCTTCATTAAAAATCGTTCCCTGTACTCCATACCTCCCGATTCATTTTCAAGCAGGGTTATAGCGTTACCGTCAGCATCCACATAGTCCCACAGAAAAAAATAATTTATATAACGGTAATAATCGTTTTTATTATTACCACTATAATTAAAATCGTCTTCCCAGCCCTTATCCTTCAGATACTGCAAAGACCGGTCCCAGTAATCCCGTGTTAGTATGCACCTTTTTCCGTTAAATCCGGCAGGAACTAAACAGAAATTCCCGATAGTATGGTAGGCGTCGGTATATTCGCATAAACCCTCCACGCAGTTTAATGCGCTTAATAGTTTTTCCCTGCATTCTTCATCCGCGTAAAGCTCTATAAGATAATTAATGCTGACATTCCCTCTTTTTTTATGGAGCAAAGGCTTATTCTCTTCCCTGAGGATTATCTCATTAACAATATCATTCAATATGTTTTGCACGGAATTCATGGTGTCCGCACCAAACCTGCATCCAAACCCGTTCGCCTCAATCCTTCCGAATGCCGAATCACTCCTCTGCCATCCCCATAGTTTATAATAGACATCGTGTATTAGTTTTGTATGACGGCCTCCCTCAGAACCGTCGCAGTCTTCCAGCCTCTTATAATCTTCCTTCTTCTGAATCAATATAGCAAATTCTCTTCCATTAGGATAGACACTTTTTGCCGCATCAGGGTTGGTGGCTTTATATATAATATATCTTTCTAAAGAAGGTTTTAGATTGTAGCTTTCTATATCACACTCAAACTCAAAATTGTAATTTTCAGGTCCATTACAATACTTCAAAAAATTTTCCACATTGTTATACGACATAATTATTTCTCCCGGTTATTTTTTACTTTATCTCATGTATTATAGCATAGATCATCTTATAAATACATACACATTGGCTTATACCAACCCAAAGATTCTGGCCCCCTGTGCAACTATAAAACAGATGAGGATACCGGTAACAGTGGGGACTATAAACGATATCAGCGTCCATTTCCAACTCCCGGTCTCTTTCCTTATGGTCAGCAGAGTGGTACCACAGGGAAAATGGTTGAGGGAAAACAGCATGGTACACAGTGCTGTAAGCCATGTCCATCCGTGCCCTTTCAATACCTGATGCAGTGCATCCATACTGTCAAGATCAAGCAGAGCTCCGCCGGACATATAGCTCATAATCACAACCGGAATGACTATCTCATTGGCCGGCAAACCCAGTAAAAAAGCCAGCAATATGTAACCGTCCAGTCCTATAACACGGGCAAAGGGATCGATAAATCCGGCGCAATGGTTTAACAGAGTATTGCCGTATACGCTTACGTTCGCCATAAGCCATATAACCAGTCCTGCCGGTGCCGCTACCATCACAGCCCGGGCCAGAACAAACAGAGTACGGTCCAGAATGGAACGTATGAGAACCCTCCCTATTTGAGGGATTCTGTAGGGAGGAAGCTCCAGAGAAAAAGACGAAGGCAGTCCTTTTAAGACCGTGCATGACAATATTCTGGATACTACAAGGGTGATTACAACTGAAAGGGTTATAAGACCCAGGACCATAACGGCCGCTAAAACAGGCCGCATGCCACCTGCACCCCCGGCAATAAATACGGTGGACAAAGTAATCAAAACAGGAAAACGTCCGTTACACGGTATATAGTTGTTGGTGATTATCCCAATCAGTCTCTCCCGCGGGGAATCAATTATTCTGCAGGCAGTAACACCAGCCGCATTACATCCCAGACCCATACACATTGTCAAAGCCTGCTTTCCATGGGCGTGTGCCTTTTTAAAAAAGTAATCCAGATTAAATGCTACCCTGGGCAGATACCCCAGATCCTCCAGAAGTGTAAATAAGGGGAAAAATATAGCCATAGGTGGAAGCATAACCGATACCACCCATGCAAGTGTACGATAAACACCCTCCACCAGCATACCAAGCAGCCAATTAGGTGCTCCTGCAAGGGTAAACAGATGAGTCAGCTGATTCTCCAGCCAGAAAAATGCGTCCGCCAGTATTTGGGAGGGGTAATTGGCTCCCGCAATACTGATCCACAGTGCCACACCCAGGAGAAGCAGCATGGCCGGAATGCCAAACAGCCTGGATGTCAGCACATCATCTATCTTTCGATCAATCCGTTTTCTCCAGTCCCCATCATAACGTAATACTTCCCGGCTTATTTCTTCAGCCATACCAACAATGGTGGAAACGATCCTGTCCCGCAGATCATCCCTGTAAATTTGCTGCTGCTGAAGTTTTTCCCGGGCTTGTTCTACCTTATACCTTACTTCCTCTGCATCCAATAAATCAACTCCGGCATATTCATGTAACGCCACTATGAAGCTGTCGTCTCCTTCCAGAATACGTAAAGCCAGCCACCGACTATTTATCTGGTTGCCAGTTGCTTTTTTAATGTACGGTTCAATCATGGAAACAGCTGCTTCGATTGCAGCATCATACCGGATCCTTATGGGCTTTGGTATAAACCTGCCCGATACCAAATCATCTATTGCATCTTTTAACTCAGCCAGCCCCTGACCGTTTGAAGCGCTGGTTCCCACCACCGGAACACCCAGTATCCGGGAAAGTTTTTCAAGCCGGATATCGATATGATTTCTCTTTGCTTCATCCATCAAATTTACGCACACGACAGCCTGCCTGGTCATTTCCAGAACCTGAAGCACCAGGTTTAAATTCCTTTCCAGACACGTAGCATCGGTGATAATAACGGCTGCCCTTGGATCACCAAAGCAGATAAAATCCCTGGCAACCTCCTCTTCCGGTGAGTTTGCCAGCAAAGAATAGCTCCCGGGCAGATCTACCAGAAAAAAGTTTTTTCCGCTATGTACGAATCTGCCAAAAGCAGTGGTAACTGTCTTACCCGGCCAGTTGCCGGTGTGCTGTTTTAACCCTGTCAGACTGTTAAATACCGTGCTCTTGCCGGTATTCGGGTTTCCCACCAGGGCTATGACGATATCATCGGTTGGATCCATCTGCGTTTGAAATATCCGGCCTGCCAGACCGGAACCTGTTAAATTACCGGGAGAAATCATGTGCTCCATCACCGCTACCGCAGCTCTCCCGTTGTTTCAACCAGTATATTGGATGCTTCCTCAGATCGAAGTGCGATAATGGCACCTCTTATATAGTATGCAGTAGGATCGCCCGATGGACTCCTTAACACAGCTTCAACCTCGGTTCCCGCAACAAGCCCCAGATCAAGCATTCTTCTCCTTGTATTCCCTTTTGCCTTTATTTGCTTAACCCTCGCAGCACAGCCAATAGGCAAAAGGTTTAAAGGAATTGATAACCGGTGCATATATTACCCCCCTAAATTGCCGTAATCAATTCTATGTACCATAATTCAGCCCGGAAAATATGCTTCTCAGGGTCAATATATGCACAAAAGCTATCATCCGTGCTTGAGTAAGTGATACACCGGTTTTCATTTTAAACAAAAATAGCACAGCCTGCCTGTGACACGGCAGACCGTGCTTTATCCAACTTCGGGTATTATAAGCCCATTATGCTGTATTATTAGTCTCGCTGTATATCAGGAATTGAGAATCTTTTCAATCTCGTCAATTTCCTCTTTTGACAGTTCGGGGTTATCCAAAGCGCGTACATTTTCTATAATCTGCTCGGGTCTGCTTGCTCCAATGAGAGCAGATGTAACCTTACCTTCCCTCAGCACCCAGATCAGCGCCAGCTGTGCCAGGGATTGTCCGCGTCTTTCAGCGATTTCATTCAGAGCCTTAATTTGGGATAATCTCTTTTCTGTCAGATCCTTCCGGCTCAAAAATCCCGTTTCCTTTCCTATTCGCGAATCCTCAGGTATACCCTTGAGATATCTTGTGGTTAGCAACCCCTGGGCTAACGGGCTGTATACAATTATACCTATACCTATTTCATTGGCATAATCCCTGAGCCCGTCACTTTCAATCCATCTGTTAAACATTGAATAGGAAGGCTGATGGATGACAAACGGGGTTTTCAGTTCCTTCAGTATATTATAAGCCCGTTCTGTCTGCTCTTTTGTGTAATTTGAAATTCCCACATACAATGCTTTACCCTGCCTTACCGCTGAATCCAGAGCATACATGGTCTCCTCCAACGGTGTATCGGGATCCGGACGGTGAGAATAGAATATATCCACATACTCCAGACCCATCCGTTTTAAGCTTTGATCCAGGCTGGCAAGCAGATATTTACGGGAACCCCATTCTCCGTATGGACCCGGCCACATCCTGTAACCCGCCTTGGTAGAAATAATCATCTCATCCCGGTACCGTTTTAAATCCTGCTTCAGGATTTTTCCGAAATTTTCCTCGGCACTTCCCGGAGGCGGTCCATAATTGTTCGCCAGGTCAAAATGAGTAATACCCAAATCAAAAGCAGTAAATGTCATCCGGCGCATGTTGTCAAAATTGTCCTTATATCCGAAATTGTGCCAGTATCCCAATGATATGGCAGGTAACATCAGACCACTGTTACCGCAGCGATTATACTTCATGTTGAAATACCTGTTGCCGTCGGGTACATATACCATAGCCTATACCTCCAGTTTATTTATATTTTTCTTAAATTTACTCCCAATCTTGTTTTATCTTCTTTGATTTGAACTCATGCGGCTGTCGTTACCCGGTATAAATTACCCGTTCCATATTTAGAGTTATAGCCGGTTTAAACACCGGCCATACCCAAATCGACCTACATTATTCATCCAACGGTTCAAACAGGTCCTTATCCACTCCGCATTCCGGGCATACCCAATCATCCGGTAAATCCTCAAAAGCTGTTCCCGGCTCGATGCCACCGTCGGGATCACCTACCTCGGGGTCATATATGTAACCGCATACTGTACATAAATACTTAACTATGATAGCTCCTCCTTTCTTATCTTCAATTATGCTATGGTTAGCTGAAAATTTGAATGAGACAGAGTCGCTAAATACATAAATCTTTAATATAATTATTAACCCTTATTATATTCTATAAAACCAGAATTATCATTATTATATATAAATTTTATTTTGTTTTTTCTGTTAAATTGATATGGTTATGCAAAGAATTCAAACACAAAAAATAAAAATCCCAAGAGATTTATACTCTTGGGAATACTGGAGCTGGCGATGGGACTCGAACCCGCAACCTGCTGATTACAAGTTGGGTTCTGTATTTGTTAGCGGTTAATGCTAAATGATACAGAGCCCTATTTTATTGGCTTTTCAAGCATTTGGATTATAAACAATACCGGGTTTTCACATCATTTTTTGTTTGCTACGTTAGCAAAATGTTTGCAAGCGGAGACATAAAAAGAGCGGCTAACCGCTCGGGTGGGCCACAAAAACAAAAAAAGAGGGGCATCACTGCCCCTCGGTCTTTTCTCCATTTTCATTTTTTACCCTTGCTACATCCACNNGACGCCTCAACTATTTTTGTAATTGTCACACCTTTTATCAACCATCAATAATTTTCCCCAAAAACAAAAAAACAAGGGGCATTGCTGCCCCTCAATAGGTAATTATTAATCCTGGATATCGTTAAAGTCATCCGGGAAAGTTGTTTCACTAAAAATATCTCCCGTACTGCTATCTTTGACTTTTATATTAATTGTGAAATCATCCCCTGTTTCAAAGACTTTATAAAAACCAACAGTAAAGGCTATACTCATTGATGCAAAGCTGTCAAAACTATTTTCATAAACTTCTTTATCAACTTCTAAAATAATCTCTGTAAAATCGTTATTATATTCAACGTTTTTAATAGATTGGAAGTCACCACTGGTAGGCATACTATCTAAGAACTCAATAGTCTGAGCCTTAGCCTCTTCCATCATTTCGTTATATTTAGCTTTGGTCATTGTAAAGGTGATAGATCCATCCTCGTTTTCCTTTATGTCTTTTATACCCTCTTCCTTAGAATTCAATAACTCGTCTTTGTCATCGCCTACTAATGATGATGGATAAGTTACTTCGACTGTCAGAAAATTCTTATCTACTTCAATCTCTCCCGATTCATTCTCTTTAATATCTTCCTCTGAATCTGCTGCATCGTCCACTTCTGTATCTTCATCATTAACAATATCATCATCTGCAGTTTCAGTTACTTCATTGTTGTTTTGCTGGTTTTGTGTTTGTTCAGGTCCTGTGCTAGATGCAGGGCTACACGCTGTAAGCGCAAGTAGAACGGCCATTAAAATTAGAATAATTTTCCTCATACATCTCGCTCCTTCCTTTGTTACAGTATTATTCTACATTTCCCAAAAATTCCTCCCAAAAATAAAAAAAAGACCCGGGGAAACCCCGGGTTATCTTATTTCTTAAATAGTTCTTTCCATGTTTCTTGTCCTACTATGCCGTCAACCTTTAGTTTTCTGTCGCGCTGGAATTTAACAACTGCGCTATATGTGGCGTTACCAAACTTCCCGTCCGCACCCCATTTGCCTACACTGTAACCTAATTCTATGAGGCGTTTTTGAATGATTTTAGTAAGATTGCCCTCGGCACCTGGTC
>LFTM01000305.1 GCA_001513505.1 Clostridiales bacterium DTU092
ACGTTGGTCAATACCTTTAAGCCCCAGCCCGTATTCAAGGAGTATTTCATATAGCCGAATCCGGCTGTAGGATAAAGCATCATAGTTGTTTTCCTTCCAGTACACAGCAAAATCCTCGAAAAAGCTGAAGGGATCTCCAAAATGCTCCTCTATCAGATAATCCAATGTATGCTGGAAACAGTGAGAATTATAGTATTTCTCCACAAGATCCTCTATCAGTTCCAGCTTAAGCAGCTGGCGATAAGATATATAACGGTTCTTCAAAACCTTATACGGCGGATATTGCGTGTATTCATAGCCGTATTGGTCAGCCCTGATTCGCAGGCCTGAACCCTTCAACAGCTTTAAAAATCCTAACTGGAGCCGGTTGGGTTTCAGGGAATAAACGTCGTTGAAAGAATGTTTAAAAGTCTCATAATCCTCTTCAGGTAACCCTGCAATCAAATCAAGATGAATATGGATGTTTTCACCGGCAAGAATCTGAGTAACGGCCTCAGCCAAAGCGTTGAAATCGTCCTTCCTTTGAATAGCATCCAGGGTTTTAGGATTGGTAGACTGAACTCCTATCTCGAACTGAAACAACCCCGGAGGAGCCTGTTTCAATATATCTATCATTTCCTGATCTATCAGATGTCCTGCCATTTCAAAATGAAAATTGGTATTCCCTCCAAGCTCAAGAATTGTTCTGAAAATCTGCTTTGACCTTTCGGGATTACAGTTAAAGGTCCTGTCCACAAGTTTAACCTGGGGTATACCGGCTTTAATAAATAATTCAAGCTCCCTTTTCACCCGGTCCAGAGGAAGATATCTGACTCCTGAAAAGGTTGAAGACAGGCAGTACTGACAATTAAAAGGGCATCCCCTGGAGGATTCATAATATATGATCTTATTTTCAAGGCCTTCAAATCCGTCCTTATAGGGAAAAGGGATGGTATTCAAATCCGATATCAATGGCTGAGGGGGGGTTACTACCACCTCATCTCCCTGCCGGTAGGCCAGTCCTTTTATCCGGGAAAAGTCATCTTTGTTATCTAATCCGTCCAACAGCTGCCGGAAGGTCCTTTCACCTTCCCCAATAACAATAAAATCAATCCCGGGATTGTCCTTCATTATATCCGCTGCACCAAATGAAACTTCAGGACCTCCCAGCACAATAATACAATCCTTCAGTACCCGCTTTATAGAATCTGCCACCATCAATACTTCATTTATGTTCCAAATATAGCATGAAAAAGCTATTAAATCCGGCTCCGCAAGGAAGATCCGTCCTATTATCCTATCAATATTATCATTTATGGAAAACTCCATAATTTCCATTGAATTGTAATCTCTGCAATAAGCCCTGATATACCTTAGGGCCAAGT
>LFTM01000127.1 GCA_001513505.1 Clostridiales bacterium DTU092
CCACCATATCGAGGGTATCCTGAAAATCCTCCTCGGTCTCCCCCGGAAAACCAACTATCAAATCGGTAGAAATAGCTATATCCGGGATACGTTGCCGCAGACGGTCAACTAACTTCAGGTAGTCCTCCCTGGTATACTGGCGGTTCATTTTACGAAGTATTTCGTTACTTCCGGCCTGAAGTGGAAGGTGGATATGTTCACACACCTTTTCACATTCTGTCATTGCATCTATCAGATCCGGCGACAGATCTTTCGGATGAGAAGTAACAAATCTGATTCTTTCAATGTTTTCTATTCTGTTAACATCTCTTAACAGATCCGGGAAAAGATATCCGTTACCCAGATCCTTTCCATAAGAGTTGACGTTTTGACCCAAAAGGGTAACTTCTTTACACCCTTTATCAGCCAGTTCACGTATTTCATCTAAAATATCCCTGGATGCCCTGCTCCTTTCGCGTCCGCGAACATAAGGTACAATGCAGTAGGTACAGAAGTTGTTGCATCCATACATAATAGTTACATAGGCAGATACTTTTGAAGTTCTTCTTGCGGGAATACCTTCTACTATCCTGCCCTCCTCGTCAAGCACCTCTACTATGGTATGTCCTGAGTTTATAGCTTCATAGAGCAACCTGGGAAAATGGTGCAGGTTATGAGTACCAAATACCAGATCAACAAAGGGAAATTTCTTAATTATATCGCCTGCTACTTCCTTTTGCTGCATCATACAGCCGCAAACCCCTATGATAAGGTTTGGATTAGCCCGTTTATAAGAACGCAGTGCCCCTACGTTACCATACACCCGCTGCTCAGCATTTTGGCGTACACAACAGGTATTAAAAAGGATCACATCCGCTTCTTCAAGGGTCTGTGCTTCCTCATATCCCATTTCAAGCAGCATGCCGGCCAGCTTTTCGGAGTCATGGACATTCATCTGGCAACCATAGGTTACTATATTGTATTTTAAACCCTTGCCTTCGGTGTATTCACGCATTATCTGAGTATAGTTCTGTTGTTCCTCTCTTACT
>LFTM01000157.1 GCA_001513505.1 Clostridiales bacterium DTU092
ACCTTCAATTTTATCTTCCATTCCAAGTGCTTTTAACAGACCGCGCTAACAAGCCTGTACGCTATGGCACAAACCAACCGTTTTAACAGGGGTGTATCTGAGCATATACCCTGTTAATATGGACATTGGGTTAGTATAATTCAAGAAATAGGCATTCGGGCAAACCTCTTCCATATCACGGGCAAAATCGTCTAAAACAGGGATTGTCCTAAGAGCCCTCATTATACCGCCGATACCCAGAGTATCACCGATTGTCTGCCGGAGCCCATACTTCTTGGGAACTTCAAAATCAATAATTGTGCAAGGATCGTATCCGCCGACCTGAATGGCGTTTACAACGAAATCTGCCGATCTGAGTGCATCTTTACGCTGTTCCACTCCAAGATAGGTTTTAATTTTAGCACGACCATTGTTTATGTTCTTATTTATAGCCTGGAGCATAAGTTCGGATTCTTTCAGGCGCTCAGGATCAATGTCATAAAGAGCTATTTCGCAATCTTTTAATGAATCAACACACATACAGTCACCTAGTACATTTTTTGCAAAAACTGTACTGCCGGCGCCCATAAATGTTATTTTGACCATTTTATCGACCTCCCTTTACAATATGATACTTTATTTTCTAGTAATTTTAAATTGAATTATGTCTTCTTTACATGTTATAATGTCACCATGAAAGAGAAGAAGCAAAACGATATTCCATTGCTAAACAGAGGTTTTCATGATGTGAATCCTGTGGTATGCGGCTGGCAGGAGTGTCATAGCGGACACTCTTTTGGACCTGCGATCAGGACGTACTATCTCATTCATTATATTATGGACGGAAAAGGGATATTTGAACGCCAGGGTAAAGTATATAACCTTGGAAAGGGGGATATGTTTTTAATAAGACCGCATGAGTCAACTTTTTACAAGGCAGATGAAAAAACCCCCTGGTCGTATGTCTGGATAGGCTTCAGTGGCACCCTTGCCGAGGAATTAATAAACGGATCGGGTTTTGATAAAGAACCCATAGTCTATTCACCAAGCTGTGCTTTTATTTTTAAAAATATGATTTCTGCGAATAAACTGCGACAATCGCCTGAGATATATTTGTGTGGTTTAATCTTTGAATTATTTGCACGCTTAAAGGAAGAAAACAATGAAAGTACCCGTGCCGCACAAGTTTATGCCCGGAGAGCCGAAGATTATATTCAATCCAACTATATGTATGATATTAGCGTAGCTGGAATTGCTAAAATGCTTGGTATTGACAGAAGGTATCTTTACAAGATCTTTACTGAATATATAGGAATGTCACCTCAAAAATATATAT
>LFTM01000013.1 GCA_001513505.1 Clostridiales bacterium DTU092
AGTAAATCTAAACTTCGGTACAGTTGATTTAAATCCATTTCGGGTATACCCAAATACAAAGAACGCTTTTCGTAGGTACTCAGCTTACTCATAGGTGACAGCAAGTGCTGGACTACCATGAGAAAAATAACCGAGCCTAAATCAAATTGTAGCTTGGTGTGCTTCCTTTTCAGTTGGTCAAAAAAGCTATCAAAGCCAAATATCTGCCACAGCTTGCGATACACTATAAAACCGTAGTTGCGAAGGGTACCTTCTGAAATTTGCAGTTTGTCTGCCCTGCCAACAGTGCCTCCTGATATCTCTAAAAGCCTTTCGGCCAATCGTTTAAAGGAAGGATTACCTTCTATTATATCCTTGCGTCCCAAGTTAAGAATGACTTTATGTTTTACTTTGCCATTTTCGCGAAAAGATTCCACTAAACGTACGTATTCATATTTTCCAGCTTTAACAATTTTTATATGCATAGGAAATACCTCCTAAGAAACAGTAAATCCTATGCATATTGTACCATACAATTTGACACAATATCAACAAATTAAGGCAAAATAATAAAAAATTTGTCCCTACACTTTTAATAAAAATTAATTTTTATAGCCCTCAAATCCAGTAAAATCAAGGGGTCTTGCTTTTAAACCTCCTTCCAACTGACAAACTCGGGACCTTGAACTAGTGCCCATTATTACTTACACTAAAAATAGATCTATTAGTGGGGTGATGAGCCTTCGTATTTATATTTGCTTAATAACGGAGAGCTCAAGCATAGGGTAAGGAAACTGAATAAAATTCTGGAGTGCTGCACTTTATGTCCCCGTCGTTGTAAGGTTAACAGGAAAAAGAGTAAAAAGAGATATTGCAATACCGCTTACAAACCAATAATATCCTCATATCAGCGGGATTTTGGTGAGGATAATGAATTAATGGTACAGGAGCCCTATTCTTCTCAAACTGTAATTTGCATTTCGTCTTCTACCAGAACTATCAAATCAGTCAAAACGATGATGGAAAAGAAATCCCAGGTGTTTGAAAACATTCCTAATTGACTCTCCTGGTATTATAAGTGCTTCGAATCATCTTATATGCTTCTTTGTTTTTCTTCTTTAGCATAATTCTGGTTGCTAACAGTTTCCCACAGTTGGGACAGTATAAGGATTTTGGCTTCTTTGACCAATCGATAGAACCTTTGATAATTCTGTCTGTATACATCCGCAACAGATTTCCCTTACCAACTTTCTGATACTCAGCAATATCCGTTTTACAATATCCACAAGATACCAATAATATGAAACTGTTCTTCACCTTTTTATAATCAGGGTTTTTGTAAACCAAACAAACACCCTTTCTAAAAGGAGTATTCATTTCTTTCATCAGTTAGTAATGCCATTTTTTTAATAAAACAAAGTCATTCCCTTACAGGGGATTGTAGCATATGGATTATGAAAGTCAAGAATGACATAAACGCCAATTTCCACACCTTTTAACAAACAAAAATAAAAATCCCTGAAAACCTTGGTTTCCAGGGATTCGAAATTTGGTGGGCCATCAGGGACTCGAACCCGGGACACCCTGATTAAGAGTCAGGTGCTCTACCAACTGAGCTAATGGCCCATCTCTTATCTCATTGAGCGTATTATATTATAACCAAATTGTACAGATAGTTCAAGATGTTTTTTTAATTTTATGGCCTTTTTTTACGGGTTCTCATACTTATAGGGAGTTTTTTCGCCCATTTTCATCATCTTTTAATAACATACGATTAAATATAATTCTCCCTGCGTCCCTTTTTTATAAATTCATCACATGCATACTGCTGCCAGACCGGATCCAACCCGATAGAGGCATTATCGGAATAATAACCGGCTATAAATCCGCCTCTCCCCTTCCACAGTTTATCCAGAAGTTCTTTGGCCTCAACACGTATTTTCTGTTCGTCCCTGGTCTGCAAGGTCTTTTGAATGTCAACCGGACACCAGAAAGTTATCTTTGCTTTCTCCTGATATGATGCCAGATTATCTATTCCGTGCAATGTGGGTTGATCGAACTGCAATAAGTCAACTCCTGCATCAATCAGGCCGGGAATTATGNNCTCCTATGGCACCGCATGAATGCATAAAAACCTTTATACCAAATTCATGGGCAATCCCGCACAATCTCTGAAATCTTGGGAAAAATTCCTCATACCACAGCTTGGGATTTATCAATGTTTGTGTCTGCGTACCCCAGTCCTCCGGAAACATTATACTATCAACCCCGGCTATGGCATAATTCCGGATCATATCTATCAGAAGTTCATCAATCCGGTCATGAAGCTTATGAATCTTTTCAGTATCCAGCATTAATTTTATGAAATAATTTTCAAGTCTGAATAGTTTTCGCGCAATATTGAAGGTAAAACCGGGTATACTTCCGATTATCCACTTATCAGGGTT
>LFTM01000291.1 GCA_001513505.1 Clostridiales bacterium DTU092
AGGCAGGAACCTGGTATCTCTGAAAGGTTCAAGTACCAGACCTACCTATGATAGGATTAAGGAAGCCATGTTTAATATCCTGCAAGGCTATATACCTGACAGCCTGGTTTTGGATCTGTTTGCCGGCACCGGAAACCTGGGATTAGAAGCTTTAAGCAGAGGCTGCAAAAAGGTGGTATTTGTTGAGAAAAATCCACGAGCCGTCAGGGTGCTCAATAAAAACCGCTCAAACTTAGGCTGCCTGAATCAATCCCATGTCATATGTGATGATGTTTTTCGTGTTATCAGGTATCTTTCTGGGAAAGAGAGATTTGATTTGATATTTGCTGATCCGCCATATGATAAAGGGCTGGAGATACTTGTTTTAAATGCAATTGCTGAAAATGACATACTGCAACCTCAAGGAATTATTGTACTTGAGCATTCCAGCAAGGTTGATCAACCTGATGAGGTGGAGAATATCAAAAAAATTCAGACCAGGAAATATGGCAGTACCAGCATCAGTTTTTTCAGAAAAAGCAGGAGTGATGATAACATATGAAGAGAGTAGCTGTCTATCCGGGGAGTTTTGATCCCATTACCAATGGGCATTTAGATATTATCAAGAGGGCAAGCCGGATATTCGACAAGTTGATTGTAGCGGTGGTACGTAATCCTAACAAGGTATCTACATTTACCGTTGATGAAAGAATGGATTTGATACGGAAAGCAGTTTCTGGCTTGCCGAATATTGAGATTGATCACTTTGAAGGCTTGTTGGTTGATTTTATGAAAGCAAAAGACGCCCATGTGATAATAAAAGGTTTGAGGGCGATATCCGATTTTGAATATGAATTCCAGATGGCTCTGATGAACCGGAAACTGGATCCCAATATTGAGACCCTGTTTATGATGACCAACTATAAATATTCCTACTTAAGTTCAAGTGTCGTGAAAGAAATTGGCAGACTGGGCGGATGCATAGGCGACTTGGTACCCGATGTGGTATTACAGGATATACAGAAAAAACTGACGGACTTAAAATAGTTGATATAAGAGATTAATAAATAAGGAGGAATATGAGTTGAATATACTTAATCTCTTGGATGTGTTGGAAGATGAGCTTGAAAACGGTAAGCCTGTACCTATTATTGGAAAGACAATGATAGATAAGGAAAAAAGCCTGAGCATTATAAGGGATATACGTCTTAGTCTGCCCGAAGCGTTGAGACAGGCGGAGATGATAAAGAAAGAACGACAAAGAATACTTGCAGAAGCACAGAAGGAAGCGGAAACTATAGTTAAAGAAGCCGAACAGCATATCAAAGCACTGATCGATGAACATGAGATCACCCAAAAAGCTTATCAGCAATCCAGAGAAATAATCGAAAATGCTCAAGAGAGTGCAAAACAGATCAGGTTAGGGGCAAAAGAATATGCTGACGAATTGTTGCAGGAAGTGGAGCAGTACTTAATTGAACAGTTGCAAATTATAAAACAAAACAGAGAAGAGCTTAATGTTGCAAAGAGATAGTATCAGCTCAGCGTTCTTTTATTTTTTGCACTAAAACTGATTAAATATGTTACCAAGCTAAAAAGTATTCCTGTTACTAACAGTATGAGAATGCTGTAAAAAGCCAGTTGCCATGCGTTCCATAAAGTTGATGACCACGCAGTTTTCGGTTGTTGGTAAAATTGGTGGAATACGAACAAGTCAGCATGAGGCTGGATTTTTATAATAACCCATGCTACTGCCGTTGCTATGATACCATGAAAGAATTTTGCAGCAATATAAAGGAATACAGATATCCCGGTTTTGCTTATAAAGGAAAGTACCTGACTATGGATTGAAAAGCCGCTCCAACTGATTATGAAGGTACATAATAATATTTTATGGAACAGAGGCGCTGTAGATTGTGCTATAATTTTGCAGCCTGTAGTCATCTCAAATATTCCTCCGATTAATCCGTTAAGCAGGCTCTGTTCAATTCCCAATGGAAGTAAAAGGGGAGACATAAGGTTGGACAGTGCATTGATGAATCCTGTTTTTATAAAAATTTTTATAATAACCGAAAAAAGTATGATATATCCGCCTATGTAAATAAGGGTGTTCATCGAATTACGGATTGCGTCACTCAGGATTTCCCCAAAAGTCCTGCTATCTTTATGTCTGGCTGATATAAGAGCCTGATAGGCTGCTTTTATGTTTGGAAACCTGTGTGCAGTTCTAAAGGATTTCTTATTGTTATCAGGACTATAGAATCTGAATATAATACCAAGTATGATTGAAGCCGTATAATGGCTCATTGCAATGATCATGCCAGCTTTGGAACTATTTAGCAATCCGATGCCAACAGCACTTAACATAAATAATGGGCCGGAGGTGCTGCAGAAAGCGATAATTCTCTGAGCCTCCTTTGAGGTAATCTTGCCTTTGTCCCAAAAATACCATGTTAATCTGGCACCCACCGGGTAGCCGGAAGTGATGCTCATTGTCCATATAAATGAGCTTTCACCGGGACAACGGAAGATAGGGTACATAACCGGCTGTAACAGTATGGCAATAAAATCCACTACCCCAATTCCGATTATAACTTCGGCTGCAACGAAAAATGGGAAAAGGGCCGGTAAAACAATTTTCAACCAGGTATCCAAACCTGATATGGCGGCTTGAAACGATTCCTGAGGGAAGGCAATAATCAATGACGAAGCAATCAAGCACAATATGCATAACCCGGCAGTATGTATATTTTTTATTGCATAGATTTTGTTCATTTTTCCTCCCGGACGGTATAAAGACGATAGTTCAATATTAATCATATTGTGGAGGGAATATTTTTATGAAGAAAAAAGTTAAGGTTGGGCTGGCGCTTGGTGCTGGGGCAGCCAGAGGTTTAGCGCATATTGGTGTTTTACAGGTGCTTGAAGAACATGGGATTTTCCCTGATTATATTGCCGGCAGCAGTATTGGAGCTATAGTTGGATCGCTGTATGCAGCAGGTATTTCACCAAAAATGATGGAAGGTATTGCACAAAATCTGGATGTAGCACGTTACTATGATGTCAGGGTTCCCCGTATTGGATTTATGCAGGGGAAAAGAATTGAAGAACTTATAAAGCTGCTTACGCAAAACAAGGATTTTAATGAGTTGAAAATTCCACTGACAGTTACCGCCGTGGATTTAAAGACATGTAAATTGATTGAGCTGCATGAGGGCAAGGTTTATAAAGCAGTGCGGGCCAGTATATCCATTCCGGGAATCTTTACTCCGGTTGAACAGGATGATTATGTTCTGGTAGACGGTGGTTTGCTTGCGCGCGTTCCCGTAAATACTGCAAAGCGGATGGGAGCTGATGTGGTTATTGGAGTTGATGTAGGTTTCAGAGGACAGCATCGCGCGCCACTGAATGTTCTGGATGTCATTATGCAGTCGTTGGAAGTCATGGAGCTTGAGATCCTGAAGAACAACGTTGAAAAGGGAGACGTGATTGTATATCCGGATGTTTCCGACATTCACCCATTTTATTTTGATAAAGTGGACGAATGCGTTAAAGAGGGAAGAAAAGCGACAATTAAGGCTATAGACCGTATAAAACAACTGATAGATGCGTGGGAAAATTAAATTATTCTGATTTTTTCTGTAAAGTCACGGTTACCCTTTTTAAATTGTTCTTCCGGGATACCCAGACTGTACAGGTTTGTAGCAAGTACATCTATCATAAACATTTCCCTGGCAACAGGGTTTTTCAATGTTTTGTAGTAATGTGCTGATTTGGTTAGTATAGGAACTCTGGCCGACTGTTTTAGCTGTTTTAAAAGTGGTGTTGCTTTTTTGGAAAATCCGAGAATCCTCAAATATTGAGGGCCTCCGGCGTTGCGAAATCGTATAATTTTTTCTTTGGTTAATCCCAGGAGGCCATGGATCAGTATGCGTTGAATCCTTGTATATACGTATCTTTTTGTTTTGGTGAGCGTCAGAAACTCCTCCAGGTTCGTTGCGTCCTGGGCGCATTGTTTGATGCGGTTTTCAAGACCTTCATCGACATCCATCCAGTTTTTTATTTCCTGTAATGGGGCCCTTCGTATAATGCCTAAAAACAGTTGTTCCAGGGAGTGGTTCGTTACCGGGCCTTTCCCTGATTTAATGGCATTTTTTAAGATCTCAAAGGAGGAGGGGGGCATTGTCCGGGCTATTGTATTCCAACCCATCCGGTTAACAAGCTCGTTTCTTATAGCTGTCGCGCTGGCTATTTTTCCGTTTATATCCAGAGAACTGTAGGAGGGTCCTGTTCTGGGTATAGTGACGGGCTGGATATTGCTGTTAGTTTTATACAGTGTTCTCAAGTACTCCAGTGCAAGTATTGAATTCGAGCTATATATAATCTTTTCCCACTGGCTTTCTGAAAAAATATTACAGCCAAGTTTAGAGGTATACTCAATAACTGCTCTATACCGGGCTTGAGGAAAAGACAGGCCTTGCCCAAGATGCTTCTTCAATAACTCCTTAAACTGCGGAGGTTCGTTAGCTAGAATTCTGGCGATTGAAGTAAGGGGCTGAATACTTCCCACTTCACTGCCAAAGCTTACATGGGTCACCACTCCCGTATGGTTCAGAAGCTGTATACCGCCAAAGGCAAATAATTCCGCTGTTTGAGACGAGTAGGCAGCCGGAAGCTCTATAACTAAATCAACGCCGTTGCGAAGAGCCATTTCGGCTCTTTCCCATTTATCTATGATGGCGGCTTCGCCTCTTTGGGTAAAATGGCCTGACATGACAGCAATTACGTAATCTGGTTTAACCAGTTCAACGGATTTGTCTATATGGTACTTGTGTCCGTTGTGAAAGGGATTATATTCCGCTATAATACCCAGTACTACCATTGTAAAACCTCGCTTTCATCAGAGTGAGGATATATATAATATTTATACTACATTTTAAGAAGTTTTGAAAGCACCGGCATAAACTTTGGTATGCAAAGGTTTGAAACCAGGGAAGCCATACATATACAGATAATTCTGAAAATTATATCTTCTGAAGGATTTTATGTATTTTTGTAGAATAATAATTAGGTTTTGTTTTCGTACAAATAATAAAATAAATAATATAAATCTTTTAGTTGAAAGGGGAAATACTTATGGGTGTAATGGAATCTATAATTAACCGTGCAAAGTCATGCAAAAAACGTATCGTACTTCCTGAATCAGATGATGAAAGAACGCTAAAAGCGACTGAAATATTGATGAAGGAAGGTATTGCAGATGTGATCCTTCTTGGGAAGAAGGATGAGATTTATAATAAAGCAGAAGGGCTGGATCTGTCTGGTGTCACAATTATTGACCATGAAAATTCGGAGAAATTTGATACCTATGTGGAAGCGCTAGTAGAGCTTCGGAAACACAAGGGGATGACACCCGATAAAGCCAGAGAGATAATGAAAAACCCGTTATATTATGGCTCAATGATGGTCAAGCTGGGGGATGCCGATGGTATGGTAGCAGGTGCTGTCAACAGCACATCGGACGTATGGAGACCGGTATTGCAGATTATAAAGACTATGCCGGGAATACCTATTGCTTCCAGCTGTTTTTTAATTGAGGTACCTGATTGTCAGTATGGCGAAAACGGAGTTTTTATTTATTCCGACTGCGGTTTAAATCCTGACCCGACTGCAGAACAGCTGGCAGCAATTGCTGTGTCTGCGGCAAGAACGGCAAAAGTACTGGTGGGCATGGAGCCGCGGGTAGCCATGTTGTCCTTTTCAACCAAAGGAAGTGCCCAGCACGAAACGATTGACAAGGTTATTGAAGCTACGAGAATAGCTAAAGAGATGAAGCCTGATTTGCTTATAGATGGGGAGCTTCAGGGCGATGCAGCGCTGGACATGGGGGTAGCTAAGAAGAAATGCCCTGACAGCCCGGTGGCAGGCAGAGCGAACGTACTTGTATTCCCGGACCTTAATGCTGGGAATATAGCATACAAACTAACCGAGCGATTGGCAAAAGCCATGGCACTGGGACCTCTTAGTCAGGGACTTGCAAAACCGGTAAACGATTTATCGCGGGGTTGTAGCGTTGATGATATTGTAAATGTGGTGGCGATTACGGCCGTTGAAGCACAAGAACAATAACGGAGGGATTAAATATGAAAATTCTTGTTATAAATGCAGGCAGTTCCTCGCTTAAATATCAGCTTATTGACATGAGTAATGAGAGCATTTTAGCCAAAGGGAATGCCGAACGTATAGGAATAGATAATTCAAGACTATCCCATATTCCGGCAGGCAAGGACAAGGTTGAGATCAAGGCCGAGATTAAAGATCACGTACAGGCTGTCAGAATGGTTATTGATGCACTACTGCATCCCGATTACGGGATTATTTCGGAAATGTCAGAGATATCTGCTGTAGGCCACAGGGTGGTTCACGGCGGTGAACGGTTCTCAGGCTCTGTAGTTATCGACGATACGGTAATGAAAGCCATAAAAGAGAATGTTGAGCTGGCTCCTCTTCATAATCCTGCTAATATCACAGGTATTGAGGCATGTAAA
>LFTM01000241.1 GCA_001513505.1 Clostridiales bacterium DTU092
AAAACAAAAGAAGGAGCAGAGACAGCCAACGAGATAGCCAGAAAGGCAGCAGACTTAGATAAACAGTTTAAAGAGTCCAGGTATAACACAATGAATATTTTGAATGAGGCTAAAAATGACGTTGAGTCTGCTGTGGAATCTGCAAAGAATATAGAACAGGTTACAATGTTAGCAGATGTAATTTTGAATATAGCTAAGAAAACTAATATATTGTCGTTAAATGCTTCTATAGAGGCGGCCTGAGCAGGAGAGGAAGGCAAAGGGTTTACTGTAGTGGCAGAGGAAATTAGAAAATTAGCGGATGATTCTAATAGATCTGCAGAAAGAATAAAGCAATTTACAGAGGATATAAATGCATCGGTGAATAAACTGATTTTAGCTGCAAATTATCTGTTAGATTTCTTAAATGAAAATGTTCTGGATGATTATAGATTAATGCTAAATGCAGTAGAGAATTATAAAAATGACGGGTATGTTTTAAGCGGGGTATTACGTGAATTGTCAGATACAGTGGAGAAACTTATGGTATCTGTTGAAACTGTGGCAACCTCTATTAATGATGTGTCTGCAACAATACAACAGGCAGCCGCAGCCACAACCGATATTGCTGAGCAGAACACTGAAATGGCTGGTGCAGTACAGGATATAAACAGTACGTTGGAGATGAACAGGGAGTCATCGCATAAATTAGCTGACATGATAGCGCAGGTTAAGCTATAATTACGCTGTGGATGACTAATCATAAAACTGGTGAAGGCGCAAAAAAAAGTCTTCCGGGAGATGTATGATAATGCAATAAAGCATGGGATTATTACCAGTCTGGAATAAGATTGTATCCTTTTCTAAAAAGATCAGGATGCTGAATCTGTAATTCAGCATCCTGATCTTTTTTTGTCATAACCTCAGCTTGAATTCAATAAATTATTAGCAAGGAATTATAAGCGAGGTGCTTTTAATGAGGGTGATATACATATCCAGAGCACAGGCTATACGTACCCTTGTGGTTCTTACCCTGGTTATAATCTCCATAATATACACACAGACTACCGAATACGATGCCATTAGCGTTTTTTTGAATACCAAACGGGAGCTTCCGATATATTCGGTGGAGACCGATGATAAGAAGATAGCCATATCTTTTGATGCAGCCTGGGGAGCAGAATACACCGATGAAATCCTGGACATATTGAAAAAAAGGAATATTAAGACCACATTTTTCCTGGTAGGTTTTTGGGTTGACAAGTACCCTGAGAAGGTCAGAAGAATTGCCTCGGAAGGTCATGAGATAGGGAATCACTCCACCACTCATCCCCACATGTCCCAGCTAAGCAGCGAGCAAATCCGGATGGAGATTGAGACCACCCAGAAAAAGATAGAGGAACTGGCAGGTGACAGAGCAGTAAAACTGTTCAGACCGCCCTTTGGAGACTACAATGACAGACTTATACTGACGTGCAGGGAAATGGGTTTTTACCCAATTCAGTGGGATGTGGACTCCCTTGACTGGAAAGAATACGGTGTAGAGCATATGTTCAATCAGGTGACAAAAAAAGTACGCAATGGCTCTATTGTGCTTTTCCACAATAACGCCAAATACATAGTACAGGCTTTGCCTTTGATTCTGGATCATATTTTAGAGGAAGGATATTCAATTGTCCCAATATCCGAGCTTATCTATAAGGACAACTACTATATTGATCATACCGGCAGACAAAAAAAGAAATAACAGCATGAAGACGAATAAAGTTTGTCTTAATTGAATAGCTATAATTATGAGCATGCTGGTACATCCGGATGAGTATGAGCAAGAAGGGAGAGGAATATGGTGATACAATATACAACAGAAAACAATAAGGTTATGGTAGCCGGCAGAATAGAATCCCCATTAACCTTTGGACATGAAATATACGGTGAAGCATTTTATAATTTTATACTTGCCGTTCCAAGATTGAGTGAGTATATTGATTTTCTACCTGTTACCATATCGGAGAGACTGCTTGATTCAACCGGGCTTTCGGTAGGTACCGAAATTGTTATAAATGGTGAACTGCGGTCTTATAACAAATACATTGAAGGGAAAAACAGACTGATATTAACGATATTCACTAAAGATATATATCTTAAAAAAGAGGAAATAAGAAATCCAAATCAAATTTATCTGGATGGTTACATATGTAAACCTCCGGTTTACCGAACAACACCTTTCCAACGGGAAATAGCGGACATATTACTGGCAGTTAACCGTTCCTATAATAAATCAGATTATATTCCGGTTATAACATGGGGAAGAAATGCAAGATTTTCCCAACATTTGTCCGTTGGTCAACGTATCAGAGTCTGGGGCCGGGTTCAGAGCCGGCCGTACAAGAAAAAGCTGTCAAACGGTGAGGTTATTGATAGAGTGGCTTACGAAGTATCGGTTTCAAAAATGGAAGTGATAAATAAGTAGAATAAAGTGTCTTCGGACACTTTATTCCTTTTCTTAACTAAAGTATTGTGCTAAAATAAAAATAACATGAACAAGAACCCTAATTATATTAGGGTTCTTGTTGAAAACTGGAAGGTACGGCAGGCAATATTAACCTTTGACCGGGATAGATCAGGTCCGGCCGGGGGATATTGTTGAGACGTATAATAGAATCCAACGGGAGATTAAATTTTTCGGCGATACTGTAAAGGGTGTCACCCGGCTGTACTATATATACCTGGCCTCCGGGGGGTGGTTTTGGTGGTTCCACACCGGGCAGGAAAATTCTCTGTCCCGGATAAATAGTATACGGTGGCGGGATTTGGTTAACTCTTATTAGTTCTTTTAACGGTATATTGAATCTTTGTGCAATCCTGTACAACGAATCGCCGGGCTGTACGATGTAATAATATCCTAATTGTTCGGATTCAGGTTCTTCGGGTATTTCCAATAGTTGCCCGGGATAGATAAGGTAGGAGTTTAGTCTGTTGTTTGCTGCCATGATTGCCTCTGCGGAAGTGTTGAATCTTTGGGCGATTGTGTAGAGGGTGTCTCCGGGTTGTGCTATGTAGGTCATAAAATCCCTCCTTTATATGACATAATTATTCTATTTATATGCTGTATGAAAAGGAAATTTTACTTTTTGTTTATAAAAATAAAAAACAATGAGTTTAAGGAGTGTATATTATTATAAAAGGAGGCAAGAGCATGGAATACCGCTCTAAATTTCAGGATGAATTGGTTGATCAGCTGTTTAAAGCAATTCTCAGTCTGGATACAATGGAGGAGTGTTATCGTTTCTTCGAAGACCTCTGTACCGTAAATGAAATTAAATCTCTGGCTCAGAGGCTGGAAGTAGCCAGGATGTTAAGAGAAAAGAAAACGTATAATGAAATTGCTGAAAAAACCAAGGCCAGTACGGCTACCATAAGCCGTGTTAATAGATTTTTGTTGTACGGTGCCGATGGTTATAACATTGTATTGGACAAGTTATCAAAAGAGTAATTTGCAGTAGAACAGGAGTATGAAAATGACGGAGATTATGAGACGGAAATTCTGCTTATTAAGGGATAAAATTATTGAACTTCAATATAGTCATTTGAACGATATGCAAAGAAAAGCGGTATTAACCACGGAAGGTCCCCTTCTTGTTTTAGCCGGTGCCGGTTCCGGAAAAACCACGGTATTGACAAACCGCATAGCTCATCTTCTAAGATTCGGCTGTGCTTACGGAAGTCGATATGTACCTCAAAATTTGAGCGTAAATGATTTGGAAGTCATGGAAGAATACATTAATAAGGCGGAAAGAAGCGATAAACCTGTTCCTTTGCCTGATTTTATTTCATCGCTTCTTCAGTACCGCCCTGTATTGCCGGGAAATATTCTGGCTATTACATTTACCAATAAGGCTGCAAGGGAGATGAAAGAAAGAGTTGTTCAATTGGTTGGGGAATCGGCCTATGATATATGGATAAGTACCTTTCATTCAGCTTGTGTAAGGATACTAAGGCGGGATATCGATAAAATAGGATACACCAGGAATTTCATAATATACGATGACGTGGATCAGCAGGCGGTTATAAAAGACTGTATTAAGGAGCTGAACTTACATGAAAAGTATTATAACCCAAAGGAAATAAGGACGATAATCAACCGCTTAAAGGATCAGGTAAAGGGAACGGATGAATACATAAAAGAAGTAAGAGGTTCGTACAGGGAAGAGAAGATCGGCGAAATATACCAGCTTTATGAAACCAGGATGAAGAAAAACAATGCTCTGGATTTCGGTGATCTTATAAATAAAACTGTGGAGCTCTTTACCTTAAGACCTGATGTTCTGGATTATTACAGGAGAAAATTTCAGTATATACTTGTGGATGAATATCAGGATACAAATATCGCTCAGTACATCTTTATAAAGCTGCTTTCTGAATATCACGGGAACATATGTACAGTTGGTGATGATGACCAGTCCATATACGGTTGGCGGGGCGCAGATATAAGAAACATACTGGAGTTTGAAAAAGATTTTGCCAATGCAACTGTAGTGAAACTGGAAGAGAATTATCGTTCGACTCAAAATATTTTGAATGCAGCGAACAACGTTATTCAAAATAATATTGGCAGGAAGCCCAAGCAATTATGGACCAGGCAGAATGAAGGAAGCAAAGTCAAAATATATCAGGCTTCCAGTGAACACGATGAAGCTGAATTTATATGCGGGGAAATCAAGGCATTAATGGAATATCAAGGGTTGAAAGCCGGAGATTTTGCAGTGCTTTACCGTGTAAATGCACAATCGCGCGTGTTGGAAGAAGCGATGATAAAGTACGGGCTTCCGTATAGAATTTATAAAGGACTGCGCTTTTACGATCGGAAAGAAATCAAGGACATTATTGCTTATCTGCGTTTGATCGTTAATCCAAATGATGATGTGAGCTTAAAAAGAATTATTAATGTTCCAAGAAGGGGGATCGGAACCGCAACCATAGAGACTTTGGAAAGAGCGGCAGCAGACAGTGGAGAGAGTATTTTTGGAGTTGCCGTTGATCTGGATGATAATAATGTGCTGAATACAAGAGCCGCTGCCAGGGTCAAATCATTTATTGATCTAATAATTGGGTTAATGGCTAAAAGTGAAACCATGGGAGTTGCGGATTTTATTGAAACTGTTCTGGCTGAAACTGATTACCTAAGCGAACTCAAGAAAGAGGGAGAT
>LFTM01000203.1 GCA_001513505.1 Clostridiales bacterium DTU092
ATCAAAGCAGGGTTAGTTATAAGAGCACGTCCTATTGCCACCCGCTGCTGCTGCCCTCCTGACAGTTGATTAGGCAGATGCTTAGCCCGATCCATAAGCCCAAGAGTAGTCAGCAGTTCATTTAACCTTGCTTTATCCTCCTTCCTGCCATCAAGCAGTAAAGGGAGCATTATATTTTCTTCTACGTCCAGTACGGGAATTAAATTGTAAAACTGATAGATCAAACCTATTTGTCTGCGCCTGAAAATAGCCAGTTTTGATCTGTTCAGACGGTAGATATCGGTACCGTCAATGTAAACATTCCCCGAGGTTGGAAAATCCACGCCTCCAATTATGTGCAGCAGTGTCGACTTACCCGACCCTGACGGCCCGATAATAGCCACAAACTCACCCTTTTTTACCGAAAAGGATACATTATCCAGAGCGGCAACCGCCGTCTCACCTTTGCCATATACTTTTGTGAGACTTTCAACCCGTAGTATGTCCATACAGCACCTCCAATAGAATTATTATTTCGAGGGTGAGTATACCATAGTGATGTGACATTCATGTGACTCGTTCTGTGACAGTTCTGTCACCTTGTTAAATATCCGTTCATATAGTCGCCTTATACAGGCGAACAAAAAAAGTAGTCCCTGAACCTTGCCGGCTTTTTACCGTGATATCCCCATTTTGCTCCTTTATTATACTTTTTGCCATAGCAAGACCGATCCCCACGCTGCCCGGTGAAGCGTTTTTACCCCTGTAAAATCGGGTAAATATGTGAGGCAGATCCTCTTTGCTTATTCCCGGCCCGTTATCGGATATACGGATTTCAAAGTAGATTGGATTATCCTTTGCGGTAACTTCAATTTTGTCATGTTCCCGAGTATGCTCTATACAGTTCTTCATAATGTTTATAATTGCTTCGGTAGTCCATTGTAAATCGCATATTAAAACCATATCCCCTCCCGTCACACTACAGGTAATTCCTTTGATTTCCATGGGTATAATCAGCGGTTTTAAAGCGTTTTCTATGAGAGTACGTACCTTAACCTCCTCGCGCTTCATCTTAATGACTCCTGCATCCAGCATGGCCATCTTAAGCAGGGAAGAAACCAGCCATTCTATACGCTTAAGCTGTGAAGAAATGCGAACGGTAAATTCCCGCCGCTTTTCAGGCGGCAAGTCCTGGTTATTCAGCAGATCAACCATAACCATCATTGAAGTGAGAGGTGTTTTGAGCTGATGGGATATATCAGCCATATGCTCCGACAGGCGCAGTTTTTCATGCTGTAATTGTTTGTTGTACTCTGAAAGCATCAAGGTTACCTTGTAAATCTCGTTCTTTAAAATGCTCAATTCCCCTTCCACATTATCCCGAATATCAAGGGAATGCTCTCCTGCACAAATCCTTCTCAAATAATCCGACAACTTTCTTATCTGTCTGTATCGATAGAATGTGAAAATAAAAAATGCCAAACATAATAAAAAAGCCGTAATCAAAACCAGGACTCCGGCTTCAACGCTATTCATAAAACCTGCAATAACAAGAGCTGCGCTTAAAATCAAAACACCAGCAGAAAATCTTTTTACCTCTTTATTTCTTAACAAAGACACCTGTTTTTATCCCCCTATTATCAAACTCTGCCTACTTTGAATTCTCTGAAAAGAACAAAGTTATATCCTGTATCCTACCCCGCGCACAGTTTTTATTATGACAGGATTCTGCGGATCATCCTCTATCTTTTCCCTTAATCGCTTAATATAAACGGTGAGGGTATTGTCATTGACAAAATCACCTGACACATCCCAGATATGGTGCAACAGCTGGGCCCGCGTCAGTACCTGTCCCCTGTTGCTGATTAACATAAGCAAAAGACGGTATTCCAAAGCAGTCAAAAATATTTCTTTGCCATCCTTTTTTACATTACCCTCGGTTAGGTTAACGGTTAAATCCCCGATATTGATTATATGATCTTCCACGGATTTGCTGGTTCTGCGGAGAACAGCCCGAATTCGGGAATGAAGCTCTCTCAGCCTGAAAGGCTTTGTAACGTAATCATCGGCACCTATATCAAGGCCCATAATAACGCTGCCTTCATCATCCCGGGCTGTCAAAAATATTACCGGAGTATCCCCGCCCTTTGCTTTAAGCTTTTTGCATATGTCAAATCCGTTACCATCAGGAAGCGATATATCGATGATAGCAAAATCAAAGTCCTGAGCTCCAATTATATTCAAAGCCGACGCAGCGTTACAGCAGGTTGTGACTTCAAAGCCCTCCTGAGTCAGGGAATATTCAAGCCCTGCTGCGATTGCCTCATCATCCTCCACCAGCAGCAGTTTTATCATATTACCAGCGCATAATTCCTCCCATTCAATAGTCTGGAGGTAAAAGCGCTGTACCCTCCTTTCAAATATATGTTACCTGTTATTGTAATCAAGTCATAATCAAATATCAACCCAAACATAATAGCCCGCACATGCCCAATTCGTTTTAAGAATATAATGCTGTAGAATATAATGGAAATCCACCTTGCGAAAAGGTTTAGAACCTGTTAACGCAGCGGAGGATAAGGCCGAATCACTGTTTGAGCGACGCAAGTTTGATAAAGGCCCCGGAGTAAGTTTTATAGACTTTAAGCCATAGAGCACCAGTAAACGGAATAATATTCTTCTATTAATGAGCATTTGTTCAGAATATTATGGATGCCTTAGAGCTCCAGGGGTTGGAATTATATTCTTCAAAGACATATTTGTGATTGGTATTGTATTCTTAAAACGATGCTACACAATATCCAGGAAGATTCTGACAATATAGGGGTCAAACTGGGTTCCTGCATTTTTTCGTATTTCAGCTATTGCCTCTTCTCTGCTCATTGCTTTTCTGTAGGATCGATCGCTGGTCATAGCATCATAGGCATCAGCTACTGCCAGGATCCGGCATATAAGTGGTATTCTCATGCCTTTTAAACCCCTGGGATAGCCCTTTCCATCCCATCGTTCATGATGGCATAGTATATATTCAGCTATGGATGCAAGTTCCGGAGTATTTTGAGCAATACGCCAGCCTATCTCAGGATGTTTTTTTATCTCCTCCCATTCCGCATCTGTCAGCGGCCCGGGTTTTTGAAGTATGCTCTCCCTAATGCCAACCTTGCCAATATCATGTAGCAATGCCAGAAGAGACAACTCATCAAGTTCTTTCAGTGACAGGTTTAACTCCTGTGCTATTGCAAAACAGTAATCCTTCAGACGCTGTGCATGCTCTTCAGTCTCCATACTCTTAGCAAACAGGGTGGACAGGAGAGTATTTATGATGGCATTACGGTAACTTCTGCCTTCCATCAGCTTTCTCCTATACATCAGCTCTTCTGCGTCTTTTATTACCTTCTGGATATCATCAGATATATTTTTCTTTACCGCATAGCCCATTGCTATACTTAGCTGTGTTTTTAAACCTTTCTCATTTGCGCATCTTTCCTTAATATTTTCTATAATCCCCTGGACAACTTCTTCAGTTGCATAGGGCAAAAGCACCAAATATTCATCCCCGCCCCAGCGGACAATTATATCACCCTGTCGGCAGCATTCTTTCAATATCTCTGCTGCCCTTTTAAGAAGCCTGTCCCCTTCCTGATGCCCAAAAACATCGTTGGTCAGTTTAAGCCCGTTTACATCGGCAATAATTACAGCTATAGGAGTTATGTTGCTCGCTCCCATCTGTTCCAGCTGCTCTTCAAGATATCTACGGTTGTACAGACCGGTAAGAGTATCATGATAGCTAAATCTGAGAATTTGAGTCTGCCAGGCTCTTTCCTCAATTACATCGCGGAAAACCATAACCACACCAAATGTTTGTCCGTCCATATCCCTTATAGGAGCAGCACTGTCAGCTATCGGAATGCTACGGCCGTCCCTTGTTATAAGGATAGTGTGATTGGCCAGTCCTGCAACCTTGCCAGATTTTAGGACTTTATTTATCGGGTTTTCTACTTTTTCACCGGTTTTTTCACTTACCAGCGTGAAAACCTCATCAAAATGCTTTCCTTTTGATTCTTCTTCACCCCAACCGGTAAGTATCTGAGCGACGTGATTAATCATAGTTATCCTGCCTTCGTTATCAGTGGTAACCACACCATCACCAATTGATAGCAACGTAACCCTGTGAAGCTCTTTTTCCCGGTAAAGCTCCTCTTTATATCTCTCCCTGTCGGTTACATCAAATATAATATGAAAAAGCAATTTCCCCTGATTATAAACTATCGGGCAGGAATATACATCTACTACCCTGGTTTCACCGTTTTTTAAAGTGTGAGGCATTATAAAATATCTCTTCTTACCTTCTAAAACCATGTTGCATTGTTCTTTCACTTCATCATCGGACAGCCCATTTAAATCCCGAATATTCATGCTCAAAAGTTCTTCCGTTGTATAGCCGTAAAACGAGCAGGCTGATGGATTGGCATCGACTATCCTCCCGGATTCCGGTTGGATAATCAGCATTATAGCCGAATGTTCATTAAACATCGACTGAAGACGAGATAAAAGCTCTTCCCTCTCTTTTTCTGCTTTTCTTTGCAGCGTGATGTCCTTTCGTGAGCCGACCAGATACTTTACTTCACCATTTTTCAGTACGGGTGTAACCGTAGTCAGCCAGGTTCGTGTGCCTGCTTTAAACGGCAGTGTCTCTTCATATGTTGTAGGTGCTTTGGTATCAACCGCCCGCTGATACCCTGCTTTAACGATTTCGCCCAGTTCTTTGCCCAGCACCTGGATTGGAGTCTTGTCCTTTATATCCTCAACGGTATAGCCAGCCAGCCTTTGATGAGCCGCATTATTTCTTATATAACGAAATTCACCGTCTTCTATTCTGGCCAAAAACATTGCATCCTGAGTAGCGTTGAAAATGGTATCGAGATCACCGGTCAGTTCCTTGAGTCTTACCTCATTCTCTTCAAGAGCTCTGATGCGGTCCATTTCCTGCGTTACATCCTGAAATATGCTAATCAGACGA
Organism: Clostridiales bacterium DTU092; assembly: GCA_001513505.1. GTDB lineage: Bacteria > Bacillota > Clostridia > Caldicoprobacterales > Caldicoprobacteraceae > DTU074. The sequence goes on from LFTM01000203.1 coordinate 5,000, forward strand.
TCTTCTTCAACCAAAAAAGCGGTAACCTTGTACCATCTTTTCAACAGAGTTGAATAATTTGTAAATTCAATTCTTTCACCGGTATGCAGAATCCTGTCATACAACCCAATCCAGTCAAAGACTTCATCTTTACGGTTTTCGAAAATCTCCGTTACCTTTTTGCCAATTATATATTCCCTGCTTAGCCCGGTCATTTTTTCAAATGCCGGATTGACATCAAGAAATAAATAATCATTGGTACTTCCTGTCATCCCATCAGCCAGCTTGTGGTAGGCCCAACCAAAATCCACCTGTTTCAAAATCCGTTGCCATACACAATTCTGCATATATTCTCCTCCTCTATCCGTATGATAAGCAGCACTGAAGCAAAAGAACTATATCACATTTTTTTCCACAAAAAGCTTTATTTTTATTTATACACATAAATCGGCCAATTGAATATAATATATCCTTTTTCATTAACGATTGTTTTAAAATAATGACCAAAATTTACAGATGGCTCAAAAGATATGCATAAAAAAAGGCTGTTAATAATTAATAAACCACATTACTATGCTGTATAAATAAATATCAAATAAAAAACCTCCACCTATTATGGTGGAGGATAATTTATCTCCAGGGTAAATCCTGTAAAGTAATAACGTTCTCGTTGTTATAAAAATCCCTGTACCGCTTCTTTATCTCCTCCTGACGCTTCCCCCACTCCTCAGGGGTATAGTCTGGAAATGGAGATTCCTTTGATGTAAGCATATCACCAAAGCACCATGCCATGGACCACAGCCACATGGCTCCGGCCTCTTTCATTTTGTCAGCATCCGGATGAACACCGCATTCGGCCAGGGCCATCATCTTATTCTCCGATAGCTTGCTTAGCTCATCAAACTGTTCCTTCAAAGGATTGTCATCCCTTACATATATATCACAGCTGATAATGTCAACACAGTCGTCCCCCGGATACCATTCAGGGTCTATACTGTTCCACACCCAGATAAGGTTGTCAAGCCTGTGAATATTTGTAAAACGATCGTACATTAAGTGATATAACTTCCTGCAAGGTTCAGGACCCCTGGCACCCCACCAGAACCAGCCTCCCTCAGCTTCGTGTAAAGGACGCCAGAGGATGGGTATTTTCAGGTCCCGGAACCGTTTAAGATAGTCGGCCATAAGATCTATATCTCTTATAATTGCCGTGTATTCGGGACAATTTCCTTTCATGGCTACTTCCAAATCAAAATCTGTGTATCTCGTGTAAAAACTCTTGTTGTGACCCCGCATCGGTGAATACCAGTGCCAAGTATATGTAACTATTCCCTTTTTGTTTAGTGCCCAGTCAATAGCCGTATCAATAGTGTTTGTATTCTCCATAATCTCGGTAATAGCTTCCTCATCGGTATCTGTATAATTGACGTTTGGCGAGTATCCCAACAGTTCGAATCCGCAGATTGCCGGCAGCTTTTCTGTAAGTTCTTCCAAAAAAGCAAGTTCGGGTTGCTGTGGTGTCTTAGTATGCTGAGCAGAAATAACTTTTTTACCGTATACAGACGACAGGTAATCCAGAAGGGCAACTGCCTCTTTTGACGCGTTTGGATTGCTTAGTTTATACATACATATCACCTCATAAAAATTTCCTGGGGTTTTGCATTCTCAAGCAATTATAGCAACTGTAAAGCGCAAATGTCAATTCCATATTATTCCATACCATTGATTATTTGGCTTATATATTATATAATCTGTCAATGTACAAAGCATTTTTTTCGTGGAGGATTCGGTATGAGGTTAGGAATTGTTGGCTTGCCCAATGTAGGAAAAAGCACCCTTTTTAACGCCCTCACCAAAGCAGGAGCACAGGTTGAGAACTATCCCTTCTGCACCATTGATCCCAATATAGGTGTGGTTGCTGTTCCGGATGAAAGACTTGAGAAACTTGTTAAGATATATAATTCCCAAAAGGTCACCCCTACATTCATTGAGTTTGTTGACATAGCCGGTCTGGTAAAAGGTGCCAGTAAAGGTGAGGGGCTCGGTAACAGATTTTTGTCCCATATTCGGGAAGTAGATGCCATTGTACATGTAGTCCGTTGTTTTCAGGATGAAAATATAAGCCACGTTGACGGTACTGTAGACCCTATACGGGATATAGAAACCATAAACCTTGAATTAATCTTCGCCGATATGGAAAGCCTGGACAGACAAATTGCCAGGAATCAAAAATTGGCAAAAAGCGGTGAAAAAAAATATATTGAAGAACTACGGCTTATGGAATACATCAAAGAAAATCTTGAAAAAGGCATTCCGGTCCGAAACCTTACATTTTCAGATGAAGAGCTAAAAACTGTACGACAGTTTTTCATGCTTACTTCAAAGCCGGTGATATATGTAGCCAATATATCTGAAGATGATGTTCTCGAAGATACATATCCACCTATGGCGGAAAAAGTTATGGAATACGCAAAAAATGAAAACACCCCTGTACTGGTTTTATGTGCAAAGCTGGAAGAGGAGATTGCTCAGCTGGACGAGGATGAAAAACAGGAATTTTTGCAGGAAATGGGGTTGGAAAGCTCCGGATTGGACAAACTTATTTCAGCCTGCTACAGACTCCTGGATCTCATAAGCTTTTTGACTCTGAACCCAAAAGAGGTAAAAGCATGGACCATAAAAAGGGGAACCAAAGCCCCGCAGGCCGCTGGAAAAATTCACAGCGATTTTGAGAGAGGCTTTATCAGGGCGGAGGTCATACCGTATGAAACTCTCGTAGCTTTGGGTTCTTTCAATGCTGCAAGAGAAAAAGGTCTGGTAAGATCAGAAGGCAAGGATTACGAAATCCAGGAGGGCGATGTTGTTCTCTTCCGTTTCAATGTTTAACTTATTCAATTATCCCTTATTCATTTAACATCAATACGGCAGCCATGCTGCCGGTGCGTCCTCTATCCCCTCTGTGGGAGAAAAAAATATCGGTATTGCAACAGGTACACAAGGATGCCATGCTAATATTTTCTTCAGCCACTCCCATTTCAACTAACTGCATTCTGTTTGCTTCACATAGATCTATATTATATTTTCCCGGTTTGCTACCAGGATTTATAATACTACTTTGCTGTGGAAATGCAGCAGCAAATTGCTCCATCACGGGAGGATCCACTTCAAAACAGCAAGGACCTATTGAAGGGCCTATCCCCACCAAACATTCCTCCGGACGTGTACCAAAGGTATCCTGCATCATTTTCAGAGTCTTTGCACCGATTTTTGCAACAGTTCCTCTCCAGCCGGCATGGCTTAAAGCTATAGCCGGATATACCGGATCTAAAAAAAATAGAGGGACACAATCGGCATAAAAGGTCACCAGCGCAACTCCCGGTTGACTGGTCATTAACCCGTCTTTTTCAATAATATCGGTATCTCTGAATAGTCCCTTTCCCCTATCATTATCGTCCACAACTTCTATCCCGTCACCATGTACTTGATCGGAAAAAACCATATTTTGAGGATCTATTCCAACAGCCCGGCAGAATCTTATGAAGTTTTCCATAACTGCTTCCCTTAAATCGCTTTTCTTTATACCCAGATTCAAAGTACTATATTGGCCCGAGCTTACTCCTCCCTTTCTGGTGCTAAATCCGTTTTTCACCAGACCCGTATCGTCAAAACCAGAAATGGTATAATACCACACACCGTTATTTATGCGTAAACGAAAACCTGTCCTTTCAACCATAGTAATACTCCTGTTCCATGAATAATATCACCAATGTGGCAAAACTATTTCTCCATCAACAGTTTATTAAGTTCCTCCATAAATGTATTGATATCCTTAAACTGGCGATACACCGAGGCAAACCGGACATAAGCCACCTCATCCAGTTTTTTTAATCTTTCCATGACCATCTGCCCAATTTGCTGACTGGTAATCTCCTGTTCCAGCGAATTAAAAACCTGTTTCTCTATCTCCTGAACCAGGGCTTCCAGATCCTTTAGCGATATCGGCCTTTTCTCACAAGCTTTTACCAACCCCCGCATGATCTTATCCCTGTCAAATGATTCACGCCTTCCATCCTTTTTAACAACAAATACCGGCAGTTGTTCTATTTTCTCATACGTTGTAAAGCGCTTACCGCACTCTATACACTCACGACGTCTGCGGATGGTGAGACCTTCATCCGTTGGTCTCGAATCTATCACTTTACTTTCCATATTGTAGCAAAATGGACACCTCATGACTTATTCCTCCCGTCATCAGTTAAATATAATAGAATTTTTTATAATTATAGTCTTTTTATTCATGCTCGTCCACCTTCAGCTTTTGCTGACCACCGTCAACTACAGATCGTTGCGGATAACACCCGATTGTTGTTATTATCTCCTAATAATGGATGGGTCTACATCCACTAAAATCACATCATCCCCAATTTTTTTAATATCTTCCCAGGGAATTATAATGTCCTGGGAACCCTTAATAAACCCCAACCACCGGGATGGTCCCGGAACC